>CAURRB010000017.1:0-32376 GCA_963527085.1 Streptococcus oralis | reverse complement strand
ATCGCAATGGAAATATCATTTCAGGATTCTATACTCCAACCGTAGTAGAACTTCCTGTAGTTGAAAATCCAGAACAACAAGGTATTACAGAAGAAAGAACTGCTAAAACTCTTCCAAATACGGGTTCTGAGGAGACATCTCACTTGACAGCTGGTCTATTGGCTGCTTTATCAGGTATGGGATTAATTTCTCTAGCTCAAAGAAAAAAATCTGAGGAAGAATAATTAGTGGAGAAAGTCATCAAGTAAGTTGTTTTAGATACTTGATTGAAATGATTACATTCATTACTATCTAAGAAGATGTCAGTCTAACAGAAAGAGAGAACCAAATGGTTCTCTCTTTTTGGTAATTGGTTTAAAAATCGTTTAATTATTTTGCATCAATTATTCACAATTTTACTAAAGTGGTATAATATAGCTATACGAGGAGGCTCGACTTTGATTTATATAATTGGTTTTACTTGTTTTTTACTTTTAATGTTACTGTTTTCTCGTCTCATTCAGCAATCAAAGAATCCTTCGGGCTTTCTAGGAAAACGAATGATGAAATTGTGGAATCGAACCTATCTCCCCATGTTTGTATGGGCAATTCGTCATCTGGATAGAACGTTTTACCCTGTAATCTTAGATGTAGGAGTTGGGAATGGTCGTTCAACCATCCTGCTGAAAGAAACTTTTCCGCAAAGTACCATAACTGGAATTGATATTTCAGATACTGCAATAGCTCAAGCCAAACAGGTAGAGATGACTAATCTAAATTTTGAACGAAGAGACGTTAGGGAGACAGGTTTTTCTGATGAAAGTGTTGATTTAATCACAGCCTTTCAAACTCATTTTCATTGGCGGGACCTAGAGGCTTCTTTTATGGAACTTAGAAGAATACTCAAATCAGACGGGATGCTCTTACTAGCTTGTGAGTATAACAAGTTATCTTACTTTTTACCAGAGGTACAAAGCGAAGAAGCATTTAGACGATTCTTGTTGTTAATAGGGTTTGAGCTCGTGACTAGTCAAAGAAAGGAATCGTGGATCCTTTATAAAATTGTTAAACATTAATGGAGGTACAATCATAAAACAATTATTTTTATGTTCATACTTTGCTGGAGTCAAAAAGCTTTTTAGCGATTATGCAAAGGAAAAGAATCTAGAAAACAAGGTTTTATTTATTCCTACCGCTGGGAACAAAGAGGATTATACTGCCTATATCGATGAGGCTCAGCAAACATTCAAAGATTTAGGATTTGAGATAGAGGTTCTAGATATTGCTTCTTGTGATCGAGAAACTGCACAGGCAAAGATTTTCCAAAGCAAAATTCTTTATATCTCTGGTGGGAATACATTTTATTTATTACAAGAATTAAAGAAAAAACAACTCCTATCTCTTATCAAAGAACAAATAAGAGATGGGCTGATCTATGTGGGAGAATCAGCAGGGGCTATCATTACCGCCAAGGATATTGACTACAATAAGCTCATGGACGACAAGACGGTAGCGAAAGAGTTATCGGATACAACGGGATTGGATGAAGTGGATTTTTATATCCTTCCACATTATGGCGAGGAACCTTTTACTGATAGTAGCAAGAAGACCTTTGAAACTTATAAAAATCAGCTCGACTTAATGCGAATGAACAATTTACAAGCTGTTATTGTAAATGATAAAGAAATAAAAGTTGTTTCTGAACAGGATTAAAATAATTTTTTTCGCTATTATGACATCTATTCTAATACGTTGTCCCTTTTAAAAAGAAAAGGGAAGATAATATAAGTTTATGGCAGTTTTTTCTTGACAATTATTCCTTTTACGTGTAGAATAGAATAGATCTTGAACTTGAAGGGAGTGAAAAAAATGTCTAAAACAGTAGTACGTAAGAATGAATCTCTTGACGATGCACTTCGTCGTTTCAAACGTGCGGTTACTAAAGCTGGTACTCTTCAAGAAACACGCAAACGTGAATTCTATGAAAAACCTTCTGTAAAACGTAAACGTAAATCAGAAGCAGCTCGTAAACGTAAAAAATTCTAATTTGAAATGAAAGGCTAGACTTGTCTAGTCTTTTTTTGCATAGTATTTAGAGGAACAAATTCTTATGAAAGAGTATATAAAAGAATATCAAAAGATGCGTGAAAATCACTTGGAAGATTGGGGTTATTGTGCTGATCCGATAGATTGGAAGGAATTTGAAGAGTCAAACCAAAGAATTTTTGAAAAGTATTTGACCGAGTCAAAAGTATTGTCTGACAAGGTTTTAAGTGTAAAATTGTACAGTAGCTTATTGCTAGATGATATTCAATATTTTGCCTATTATGCGGCGTTTTTAGATGAGGATTATACACAGTTAAACAATGCTCTATGGCAAACAGGAAGAACCGAGCTGCTGAGAGGCGGTTTGTTGGCAAGTGGAACCATCTACACAGATGGGATTTTGAAAGGCTTGTTTACCTCTTTTGCTTGTAATGATTTTTCAGCCATTCCATCATTCATCCCCAAAGATTTACCCTTGTTGAAAGGAACCTATTATCCAGAAAATGTGATGAATCTTTTATACGCTCTTTATTATCAAGATGAAGAAAGATTATCCGAGTCGCTCTTGCGTGCACAACAGTTTTTAGGGAAGAAAAAACGAACTGGCATGGAAGAATTTTCTGTTCGGTATTTTATAAACTTGGCAAGAAAAGATGCAGT
Organism: Streptococcus oralis; assembly: GCA_963527085.1. Classification (GTDB taxonomy): domain Bacteria; phylum Bacillota; class Bacilli; order Lactobacillales; family Streptococcaceae; genus Streptococcus; species Streptococcus oralis_CV. The sequence continues at coordinate 29,691 of CAURRB010000017.1, read as the reverse complement.
TGCATTAAGTGAGTCCTTACAAAGTTTATGCCAAGCTTATCAGAGACGAGGTTACCCTTATGAAAAGATCGATAAGTGCTTTGCGGATGAGATTCATGGTCTATATCGATTGGTACGATTTTTTGACCATTCCTTGTTTGAAGAAGTCAGTATGCCATCTCATAAGACTTTTTTGAAGGAGTTTGAAGAATGGCAAGTCCAAAATCAGTTTCCACAAGGTCAACAGTTCTATATCTATCCTCAAGATATGGCTGATGCAAACAGAATGTTAACAAAAGGTCTTCCAAGAATTTACTTTGAAAAATCTGGAAGGGACTTGGTGATAGATGTTGACCAATTTGCAGTAGATTTGTCTCTGTTAATTTAAAAGAGTAGGAAAAGACTTACTAGTCAAATCTTTTCCCAAGCAACATCAAATAAATACTGTAAATCCTGCAAAAAAAGGAAACTTCCAACTACAATCTGATATAATAGTAGGGAGAACTCGATTGAAGGAGGAAATTATGTCGGTTTTAGTAAGAGATGTCATTGAAAAACTCAGACTAGATATTGTCTATGGTGAAGGCGAATTACTTGAAAAAGAAATCAATACTGCGGACATTATGAGACCTGGTCTTGAAATGACGGGCTATTTTGATTACTATACACCAGAACGGATTCAGCTGTTAGGGATGAAGGAGTGGTCCTATTTAGTTGCCATGCCTGCCCAGAACCGTTATCAAGTTTTGAAGAAAATGTTTCTACCTGAAACACCTGCGGTTATCGTGGCTCGTGGTCTGGTAGTGCCAGAGGAAATGTTGAGGGCTGCTAGAGAATGTAAGATTGCGATTTTAACCAGTCGAACAGCAACCAGTCGTTTATCTGGAGAACTTTCCAGCTACCTTGATTCCCGTTTGGCTAAACGTACCAGTGTGCATGGTGTCTTGATGGATATCTATGGCATGGGTGTCTTGATCCAAGGGGATAGTGGTATCGGTAAGAGCGAGACAGGTCTTGAGCTTGTGAAACGTGGACACCGTCTAGTAGCAGACGATCGTGTAGATATTTATTCTAAGGATGAGATGACTCTTTGGGGCGAACCTGCTGAAATCTTGAAGCATTTACTTGAGATTCGTGGAGTTGGGATTATCGATATCATGAGTCTCTATGGTGCAAGTGCTGTAAAAGATTCTTCACAAGTTCAGCTAGCAGTTTATTTGGAAAATTATGATACGCATAAGACCTTTGACCGTCTAGGAAACAATGCCGAAGAACTCGAAGTTTCTGGTGTAACGATTCCGCGTATCCGCATCCCAGTAAAAACAGGACGCAATATCTCCGTTGTTATTGAGGCAGCTGCCATGAACTATCGTGCTAAAGAAATGGGCTTTGATGCGACGCGTTTATTTGAAGAACGCTTGACAAATCTAATCGCTCAAAATGAGGTGAAACATGATTAATCCAGTCGCATTTGAAATTGGTCCCTTTGCTATTCGTTGGTATGCTTTGTGTATTGTAGCTGGTTTGATTCTGGCAGTTTATCTTGCCATGAAAGAAGCTCCTAAAAAGAAAATTCTATCAGATGATATTTTGGATTTTATTCTGATTGCTTTTCCGGTAGCTATTTTAGGTGCTAGACTATACTACGTACTCTTTCGCTTAGATTATTATCTGCAAAATCCAGGTGAAATCATCGCCATTTGGAATGGTGGTTTGGCCATTTATGGAGGTTTGATAGCGGGCGCTATTGTCCTTTATATCTTTGCAGATAGAAAGCTGATTAATACTTGGGATTTCTTAGATATTGCAGCACCGAGCGTCATGATTGCCCAGAGTTTAGGGCGCTGGGGGAACTTCTTTAACCAAGAAGCCTACGGTGCAGCAGTAGATAGTCTGGATTATTTGCCAGGCTTCATTCGTGATCAGATGTACATTGAGGGGAGCTACCGTCAGCCGACCTTCCTATATGAGTCGGTTTGGAATCTGATTGGTTTTGCTTTGATTTTGATTTTTAGACGAAAATTAAAGGGAATCAGACGTGGTCATATCACTGCTTTCTACTTGATTTGGTATGGCTTTGGTCGTATGATCATCGAAGGCATGCGGACGGATAGTCTCATGTTCTTTGGTTTGCGAGTTTCCCAATGGTTATCAGTTATCCTTATCGGACTTGGTATTTTTATCATACTTTATCAAAATCGAAAGAAAGCCCCTTTCTATCATACAGAGGAGGAAAAATAAATGTTAGAAGTTGCATATATACTTGTTGCGATTGCTTTGATTGTCTGTTTAGTCTATTTGACAATCACGATTCAAAAAGCAGGTCGTATGATTGATGAGACAGAGAAAACCATCAAAACGTTGAGTTCAGATGTGAACGTTACCTTGCATCAGACCAATGAATTGTTGGCTAAGGTCAATGTGTTGGCAGATGATATCAATATCAAAGTTGCGACGATTGATCCACTCTTTACAGCTGTGGCGGACTTGTCAGAGTCAGTATCTGACCTCAATCAGCATGCACGTGTCTTAGGCAAAAAAGCTTCATCTGCTGGTTCAAAGACCATTAAAACAGGTGCAGGCTTGTCAGCTCTTCGTTTCGCAAGTAAAATTTTCAAAAAATAAAAAAGGAGAAATCTTATGGGAAAACTATCCTCTATCCTTTTAGGAACGGTTTCAGGTGCAGCTCTTGCCTTGTTCTTAACCAGTGACAAGGGCAAGCAAGTTTGTAGTCAAGCTCAGGATTTTCTAGATGATTTAAGAGAAGATCCAGAATATGCTAGAGAGCAGGTTTGTGAGAAACTAACTGAAGTGAAGGAACAGGCAACTGACTTTGTATTGAAAACAAAGGAGCAAGTAGAATCTGGTGAAATCACTTTTGATAGTGTCCTTGACCAAGCTAAAAACTGTGCTCGACAAGCGACGGAAGCATCGAAGGAAACCTTTAACAATCTCAAGGAGCAATGGCAAGAACAGTCAGCAACTCCAGATATCGTAGAAGACGAAGAAGAGATTATTATTGATATTACAGAAGAATAAAACATCACCATCTCTGGTTCATCTAAGGTTCTGGGGATGGTGATTTTTATCTGGAAACCAGTCTTTGTGGTATAATAAATACTATGCAGAAAAAACCAACGTCAGCCTATGTGCATATTCCCTTTTGCACACAGATTTGTTATTATTGTGACTTTTCAAAGGTGTTTATTAAGAATCAACCAGTAGATAGTTATTTGGAGCATCTGCTAGAAGAGTTTCGTTCTTATGATATCCAAAAATTGCGAACCCTCTATATCGGAGGTGGGACGCCAACGGCACTGTCTGCTCCGCAACTAGAAGTGCTCTTGGATGGCTTGACTAAAAATCTAGACTTATCTGTCTTGGAAGAATTGACCATTGAGGCCAATCCAGGAGATTTGGACGAGGATAAGATTGCGGTTTTGAAACAGTCGCCAGTCAATCGTGTTTCCTTAGGTGTGCAGACTTTTGATGACAAAATGCTGAAAAAGATTGGGCGTAGTCACTTGGAGAAGGATATTTATGAGAATATCGACCGCCTCAAACTGGCCGGTTTTGACAATATCTCCATCGACCTAATCTACGCTCTACCTGGTCAAACTATGGCTCAGGTCAAGGACAATGTAGCTAAGGCTATCTCGCTTGATATTCCTCATATGAGCCTTTATAGCTTGATTTTGGAGAATCATACGGTCTTTATGAACCGCATGAGACGTGGGAAATTGCCCCTGCCCAAGGAGGAACTGGAAGCGGAGATGTTTGAGTACATCATCGCGGAACTTGAGCGAGCTGGTTTTGAGCATTACGAGATTTCCAATTTCTCTAAACCCGGATTTGAAAGTCGCCACAATCTCATGTACTGGGATAATGCCGAGTATTATGGTATCGGTGCGGGAGCTTCAGGTTATGTCAATGGGGTACGTTATAAAAACCACGGTCCTATCCGCCACTATCTCAATGCAGTAGAGGCAGGAAATGCTCGGATTACAGAAGAACACCTGAGTCAAAGGGAGCAGATGGAAGAAGAAATGTTCCTAGGCCTCCGGAAAAAATCCGGGGTTTCCATGGCGCGATTTGAGGAAAAATTTAGACGGTCCTTTGATGAACTTTATGGAAAAATTGTCAGGGACTTGACACAACAAGGTCTTATGCAGATCGATGGTGATCGTGTCCGAATGACAAAGAGAGGTCTCTTTTTAGGAGACACCGTAGCAGAACGATTTATTTTGGAGTAGAACAATGGGCTTAACTTATCAAATGAAAATGAAAATTCCTTTTGATATGGCGGACATGAACGGTCATATCAAACTTCCAGATGTGATTTTGCTGTCCCTGCAAGTATCAGGTATGCAGTCGATTGAACTGGGAGTTAGCGACAAGGACGTATTGGAGCGTTACAATCTGGTCTGGATTATTACAGACTATGCGATTGAAGTGGTTCGCTTGCCTCGCTTTGCTGAAGAGATTACGATTGAAACAGAAGCGTTGACTTACAATCGTCTTTTTTGCTACCGTCGTTTCACTATCTATGATGAAGCAGGTCAAGAAATCATTCGCATGGTAGCAACCTTTGTTCTCATGGACAGAGACAGTCGTAAAGTTCATGCTGTCGAACCGGAGATTGTTGCTCCTTATCAGTCTGAGTTTGATAAAAAACTCATCCGTGGGCCAAAGTATGCAAATCTAGAAGATCCGATCAGTAAAGACTACCATGTTCGTTTTTACGACTTGGATATGAATGGTCATGTCAATAATAGCAAATACATGGATTGGATTTTTGAGGTCATGGGAGCCGATTTTCTAACCAAGTATATTCCAAAGAAAATTAATCTCAAATATGTAAAAGAAGTGCGGCCAGGTGGCATGATTGCCTCAGCGTATGAACTCAAGGGATTAGAAAGCAAGCATGAGATTATCAGTGATGGGGAGATCAATGCCCAAGCTATGATTACTTGGCAAGAAATTGAAGGCAATTAGAAAGAACGATATGACTTATAAAGGTTATTTAATTGATTTAGACGGAACCATTTACAAGGGGAAGGACCGAATTCCCGCGGGTGAGGCTTTTGTCCATGATTTACAAAAGCGAGAAATTCCTTATCTCTTTGTAACCAACAATACAACCCGCACTCCAGAGAGTGTTCAAGAGATGTTGGCTCAAAATTTTAATATTGATACGCCTCTATCGACTGTATACACAGCAACCTTGGCAACCATCGACTATATGAATGACTTGGGACTGGAAAAGACGGTCTATGTCATTGGTGAAGCGGGGCTCAAGGATGCCATTCAGGCTGCTGGTTATGTGGAAGACAAGGAAAATCCTGCCTATGTGGTAGTTGGACTGGACTGGCAAATCGACTATGAAAAATTTGCGACAGCAACTCTAGCCATTCAAAAGGGTGCTCACTTTATCGGAACCAACCCTGATCTCAATATCCCGACGGAACGTGGTCTTTTGCCAGGTGCTGGTTCACTAATTACACTTCTTGAAGTAGCAACACGAGTGAAACCAGTTTACATCGGAAAACCAAATGCTATCATTATGGACAAGGCGGTTGAGCACTTGGGCTTGAAAAGAGAAGAATTGCTCATGGTTGGGGACAACTACCTGACAGATATCCGAGCAGGGATTGACAATGGCATTCCAACTCTCTTGGTGACGACAGGTTTTACCAAGGCAGAAGAAGTGGCAGATCTGCCAATCGCACCAACTCATGTAGTTTCTAGCCTTGCGGAGTGGAATTTTAATGAAAACTAAACTGACCTTTTGGGGAAGTATGCTCTTTCTTCTCTCCCTGTCTATTCTCTTAACCATTTATCTGGCTTGGATTTTCTATCCCATGGAGATTCAGTGGCTGAACTTAGCGAATCGAGTCTATCTAAAGCCAGAAACCATTCAGTACAATTTTCATATCTTGATGAATTACCTGACCAATCCCTTTAGTCAGGTCTTAGAGATGCCAGATTTTCGTTCATCAGCGGCTGGTTTACACCACTTTGCGGTGGTGAAGAATCTCTTCCACTTGGTTCAGCTGGTCACTTTGGTGACACTTCCAAGTTTCTATTTCTTTGTTAAAAAGATTGTCAAAAAAGGCTTTTTAGCCCTATATCGTAAAAGTATCCTGACCCTAGTGCTATTGCCTCTAGTCATTGGCCTTGTGGGAGTGTTGATTGGTTTTGAGCAATTCTTTACTCTTTTCCATCAGATTCTCTTTGTGGGAGATGATACTTGGCTTTTTGATCCAGCAAAGGATCGAGTTATTCTGATTTTACCAGAGATTTTCTTCCTCCATGCCTTTGTACTTTTCTTTGCTTTGTATGAAGGAATATTCAGTTTTCTTCTTGTTAAAGCTTCAAAGAAATAGTGGAAAAAATTCTGTATTTTTAATAAAAAACGAGAGAAGTTACTCTGCTCCCTATTTATTGTTAGGTTATCCTAAAGATAAACTTGTAAAGCAGGAGATTTTTGCAGAAAACAGTCTATTTTCTATGAAAAAATAGGCTTTTTTTCTAAAAATACCTAGTCAAGCGCTTTATTTTTTTGTATAATAGAAATAGCAAGTATAGATAAAAGAAGAGAAAAGCATGATTACACTATTTTTATCACCGAGTTGTACATCATGTCGTAAGGCAAAGGCTTGGTTAGAGACGCATAAAGTGCCCTTTCAAGAGCATAATATTATGACTAGTCCTTTAACAAGAAAAGAATTACAACATATTCTTTCCTTGACCGAAAATGGTACTGATGACATCATTTCAACTCGTTCAAAAATCTTTCAAAAATTGAATATTGATGTAGAGAGTATTTCGGTATCGGAATTGCTTCATTTGATTGAGCAATATCCTAGCCTTTTGCGTCGTCCAATTATTATCGATGCCAAACGCATGCAAATCGGTTTTAATGAAGATGAGATTCGTGCTTTTCTCCCTCGTAGTTACCGTAAACAAGAACTAAAAGAAGCAAGAATGAGAGCTGGTATTAGTTAATGAACAAACAGTATAGTTACCCACTAGATTTGTCGTGGAGCACTGAAGAACTTGCTTCAGTGCTTTCTTTTTTTAATGATGTTGAAGCTGCCTATGAAGATAAGGTAGAAGCAAAAAAACTGCTAGATTCCTATAAGGAATTTAAGTCTGTCGTTCCGAGCAAAAGTGAAGAAAAGCGTCTAGGTCGCGAATTTGAGACGGCTAGCGGTTATTCCTTCTATCATGCAGTTCAATTAGCAAAAGAAAAAAGAGAAGGGAAGATTTCTCTTGGAAACTAAATTTGAATTTGCCAAACAGATTGTGCAGGAAGCTGCTAACTATATTTTGGCTCACATGAAAGAAGATTTGCAGGTTGAGCGCAAGTCTTCCCCTACTGACTTGGTGACACGTTTGGACAAGGAGGTCCAGGAACTCTTGGTTGATCGGATCAAGTCCTCCTATCCTGAGGATTTGATTTGCGCGGAAGAGGGTTGTTTACGTGCTGCAGTCGGTCAAGGTTCCGTTTGGGTGATTGATCCCATTGACGGTACCAATAACTTTGTCGCCCAGCAGGAAGATTTTGCCGTGATGTTGGCTTATTTTGAAAATGGGGTTGGCAAATTTGGTATTATCTATGATGTCATGAAAGGCGATTGTTACCATGGTGGTGGTGCCTTTCCTCCTTTCCGCAATAATGAGCCCTTACCGCCTTTTAAAAAGAAACCTCTTCAAGAATTTTTAGTTGCCGGTAACTCAGGTATGTTTGAAAGCAATGAGTGGGGCTTGGCGGATTTGGGTCGAGCAGCGTTGGGAGTCCGTGTCTATGGCAGTGCGGCCATTAGTTTTGCCAAGGTTTTATGTGGTCGTCTTATGACTTATATTACCTACTTGCAACCATGGGATTACGCTGCGGCCAGTATCTTAGGGGAAAGTCTGGGTTATCGTCTTCTTACGGTATCAGGTGAGCCCGCTGATTTTAAAACGCGTCAGCCTGTCATGATGGTGCCAATCGAGATGCAAGAAGAGATTCAGTCTTATATCTACGAAAGGAAAGAGAACTAAATGCAATTTCCAGAAGGATTTGTTGAAAAATATGAAGCGATACTAGAAGATGAGGCAAGAGACTTTCTTGCCTCTTTTAAACAAGAAGCAGTTTCGGCTTTTCGGGTCAATCCCTTAAAAGAAAGTCAGTTATCGTTTGCAGATGCTATTCCAAATACACTTTGGGGACATTATGGCAAGGTCTCAGGGAAGTCACCAGAGCATGTGACAGGTCTTGTTTATTCGCAAGAGCCTGCAGCCCAAATGGTGGCCCAGGTAGCTCAACCAAGACCTGGCATGAAGGTTTTGGACTTGGCGGCAGCACCAGGTGGAAAATCCACTCAACTAGCAGCTTATCTGGCTAATCAAGGAGTCCTTGTCTCCAACGAAATTTCAAGCAAGCGTGCTAAGATTTTAGTGGAAAATATGGAGCGATTTGGAGCGACAAACGTTGTTGTGACTAATGAATCTGCTGACCGCTTGGCCAAGGTTTTTAAAGGTTACTTTGATGTGATTGTCCTTGATGCCCCTTGCTCGGGTGAAGGCATGTTTCGTAAGCAGCCAGATGCCATGGATTATTGGAGTACTGATTATCCTAGTCAATGCGCTAGTCTCCAAAGAGAAATTTTAGAAAATGCAGTGACCATGCTTGCAGAAGGAGGACGTTTGGTCTATTCGACCTGTACTTGGGCACCTGAGGAAAACGAAGAAATCGTCCACTGGTTGCTGGATACTTATGATTTTGAATTGCTTCCAGTCGAGCATGTGAACGGTATGGTAGCAGGAATTGATCTTCCTGAAACGGCTCGGATGTACCCTCATCATTTCAAGGGAGAAGGTCAGTTTGTTGCCCACCTGCACTTTAAGGGACAAAATCCAGCACCTAAATTCAAAGATAGCAAGAGCAATCTCAGTCGTGAACAACTGGCCTTGTGGCATGATTTTGCCCAAAAACACTTGCAGATCAATCTAACTGGTATCTTGCAGACTTTTGGAGATCAGCTCTATCTCCTGCCAGAGATGCTACCTGATCTAGGGAAACTCAAAATTGCCCGAAATGGAATCCATCTGGGGACTTTTAAGAAGAAACGCTTCGAACCAAGCTTTGCTCTCGGTTTAGCCTTAACACCAAGTCAAGTAAAACAAAGTGTCGAAATCAATGATGAGGACTTTGTAAAATATGTGGCTGGTGAGACTGTTCAACTGTCTGAAGCTCGACCAAATGGTTGGTACCAAGTTGTGGTTCAAGGAAACGGATTAGGCTTTGCCAAGGTAACGGGAAATGTTTTGAAAAATTATTATCCAAAAGGACTCAGATTCAGGTGAAAAAGCTAGTCAAAGAGCCTATTCTATGTTATAGTGGAAGTATGAGTTTTTTCTGAAAGTCTTTCATTATTACTTATATTATACGATGGAATTGTCCGCTCCTAAGAATGACTAGATAAAATAAAGCGGGACAATCATTGATGATAATTGGATGATCAGGACAAACGGAAGAAATCAGAACATTTATCATTATGTTCAAGGAGAATAACAGTGAAAAAAAGAAAAAAGCTTGTCATGTCTCTTGCAGCTCTTTTGATGGCAGGTTCTCTAGCAGGATGTGCTAGCTGGATTGATCGTGGAGAATCCATGACAGCCGTTGGTTCAACTGCTCTTCAGCCTCTTGTCGAAGCGGCAGCAGATGAATTCGGTTCTAGAAACATCGGAAAAACAGTTAATGTTCAAGGTGGAGGATCGGGTACAGGACTTTCCCAAGTCCAGTCTGGAGCAGTTGACATCGGGAACTCTGACGTCTTTGCAGAGGAAAAAGAAGGAATCGATGCTTCAGCCCTAGTAGACCACAAGGTTGCAGTGGCTGGTCTTGCAGTGATTGTAAACAAAGAAGTGGATGTAGAAAATCTCACAACCGAGCAACTTCGCAAAATCTTTACAGGTGAAGTGACCAACTGGAAAGAAGTTGGGGGCAAAGACCTGGCCATTTCAATCATCAACCGAGCAGCAAGTTCTGGTTCAAGAGCGACGTTTGATACGGTGGTTATGAATGGCCAAGCGGCTATGCAGAGCCAGGAACAGGATTCTAACGGGATGGTCAAGTCGATTGTATCCCAAACACCTGGAGCCATTTCTTACCTGGCTTTTGCCTATGTAGATGACTCCGTGAAAAGCATGAAACTGAATGGGTATGAGCCTACGTCTGAAAATGTAACGACCAACAACTGGCCTTTGTGGTCTTATGAACATATGTACACACTTGGTCAGCCAAATGAGTTAGCTGCTGAATTCCTGAATTTCGTTCTCTCAGATGAAGCCCAAAATGGGATTGTTAAGGGCATGGGCTATATCTCCATCAATGAAATGAAAGTCCAAAAGGATGCTTCAGGTATCGTTACAGCAGTAGAAGGAGGTCAATAATGAATCAAGAAGAATTATCTAAAAAATTACTCTCTCCTTCAAAGAACTCTCGGCTTGAGAAGTTTGGTAAAGGATTGACCTTCACTTGCCTTTCTTTGATTGTTATCATTGTGGCGATGATTTTGATTTTTGTAGCGCAGAAAGGCTTGTCGACCTTCTTTGTCAATGGGGTGAACATCTTTGATTTCCTCTTTGGACAAACTTGGAATCCTTCAGGGAAACAATTTGGTGCCCTTCCGATGATTTTGGGCTCCTTTATTGTGACGATTTTATCAGCCCTCATCGCAACACCCTTCGCTATTGGTGCTGCAGTCTTTATGACAGAAGTCTCACCAAAGGGTGCAAAGATTTTGCAACCAGCCATTGAACTCCTCGTCGGTATTCCTTCAGTCGTCTATGGATTTATCGGTTTGCAAGTTGTGGTGCCTTTTGTTCGTAGCGTCTTTGGTGGAACTGGTTTTGGGATCTTGTCAGGGATTTTCGTTCTCTTTGTCATGATCTTACCAACTGTAACCTTTATGACAACAGACAGCTTGCGTGCTGTTCCTCGTCATTACCGTGAAGCCAGTTTGGCTATGGGAGCCACTCGTTGGCAAACCATCTGGCGTGTGACCTTGAAAGCAGCACGTTCAGGTATTTTTACTGCAGTGGTCTTTGGGATGGCGCGTGCCTTCGGTGAAGCCCTTGCTATTCAGATGGTGGTCGGAAACTCAGCAGTTATCCCAACCTCGTTAACAACACCAGCTGCGACCTTGACATCTGTATTGACTATGGGTATCGGAAATACTGTCATGGGAACGGTTGATAATAACGTTCTCTGGTCACTGGCCTTAGTCTTGCTCTTGATGAGTTTGGCCTTTAACAGTGTGATTAAATTGATTACGAAAGAAAGAGGAAAGAAAAACTATGCACGCTAAGAAATTAGATAAACTTGCAACAGCTGTCCTCTATACCATCGCGGGTATCATCGTGGCCATCTTGGCATCCTTGATTCTCTATATCTTGGTGAGAGGGTTACCGCATATCTCTTGGTCTTTCTTGACTGGGAAATCCTCCTCTTATCAAGCAGGTGGGGGTATCGGGATTCAGCTCTACAATTCCTTCTTCCTTTTGGTCATTACCTTGATCATTTCTGTTCCCCTGTCTATGGGAGCTGGTGTTTTCCTTGCTGAGTATGCTAAAAAAGGACCTGTGACTAATTTTATTCGTACCTGTATTGAGATTTTGTCTTCTCTACCATCAGTCGTTGTGGGTCTCTTTGGTTACTTGATTTTTGTAGTCCAGTTTGAGTATGGATTTTCAATCATTTCAGGTGCCTTGGCCTTGACGGTCTTTAACCTCCCTCAGATGACTCGAAATGTTGAGGACAGTTTAAAACACGTTCACCATACACAACGTGAGGCTGGTCTGGCCCTCGGAATTTCTCGTTGGGAGACTGTGGTCCATGTCGTCATTCCAGAAGCCCTTCCAGGTATCGTAACGGGTGTTGTCTTGGCATCTGGCCGTATCTTTGGTGAGGCCGCCGCTCTTATCTATACGGCAGGACAATCCGCTCCCGCCCTTGACTGGTCTAACTGGAATATCCTCAGTGTTACCAGTCCTATCTCAATCTTCCGACAAGCAGAAACCTTGGCAGTCCACATCTGGAAGGTCAACAGTGAAGGAACCATTCCTGATGCTACCATTGTATCTGCTGGTTCTGCCGCTGTGCTCCTCATCTTTATCTTGATTTTTAACTTTGGAGCACGCAAACTCGGAAGCTATTTACACAAGAAATTAACCGCTGCCTAAAGGAGAAGCCATGTCAAAATATAACTGGGATGAAAAGCATATCATCACCTTCCCTGAAGAAAAAGTGGCCCTCTCTACTAAGGATTTACATGTTTACTACGGTAAAAATGAATCCATCAAGGGCATCGATATGCAATTTGAAAAAAATAAAATTACAGCCTTGATTGGCCCCTCTGGATCAGGGAAATCTACTTATCTTCGCAGTCTCAATCGGATGAATGATACCATTGATATTGCCAAGGTCACAGGTCAAATCCTCTACCGAGGGATTGACGTCAACCGTCCAGAAATCAATGTCTATGAGATGCGCAAGCATATCGGAATGGTCTTCCAACGTCCAAATCCATTTGCTAAGTCTATTTACCGCAACATCACATTTGCTCATGAACGTGCAGGTGTTAAGGACAAGAAAGTACTTGATGAAATTGTAGAAACCTCTCTGCGACAGGCTGCCCTATGGGATCAGGTCAAAGACGACCTCCACAAATCAGCCTTGATGCTTTCTGGAGGTCAGCAACAACGTCTCTGTATCGCTCGCGCCATCTCTGTCAAGCCAGATATCCTCTTGATGGATGAACCGGCGTCAGCCTTGGATCCGATTGCGACAGCCCAACTGGAAGAAACCATGTTGGAATTGAAGAAGGACTTTACCATCATCATCGTTACCCACAGTATGCAACAGGCTGCGCGTGCAAGTGACTACACTGGATTTTTCTACTTGGGTGATTTGATTGAGTATGATAAGACATCCAATATTTTCCAAAATGCTAAGTTACAGTCAACCAATGACTATGTAACGGGACACTTTGGTTAGAAAGGAAACGGTATGTCAGAAGCGATTTTACAGGTGTCAGACCTGTCCGTTTATTACAATAAAAAGAAGGCCTTGAATAGTGTTTCCCTTTCTTTCCAACCTAAGGAAATAACGGCCTTGATTGGTCCTTCTGGATCAGGAAAGTCTACCCTGCTCAAAGCTATCAACCGCATGGGCGATCTAAATCCTGAAGTGACAACAACAGGATCAGTAGTCTATAATGGTCACAATATATACAGTCCCCGCACCGATACGGTTGAATTGCGTAAGGAAATCGGTATGGTCTTTCAACAGCCTAATCCCTTCCCTATGTCTATCTACGAAAATGTTGTCTATGGGCTACGTATCAATGGGGTTAAGGACAAGCAAGTTCTTGATGAAGCAGTAGAAAAGGCCTTGCAACGTGCTTCTATCTGGGATGAAGTAAAGGATCGTTTGCATGATTCGGCCATTGGTCTCTCAGGTGGACAACAACAACGTGTTTGTGTTGCTCGTGTCTTAGCAACCAGTCCGAAAATCATCCTCTTAGATGAACCAACTTCAGCTTTGGATCCTATTTCTGCAGGTAAGATTGAGGAAACCTTGTATGGTCTGAAGGATAAATACACCATGCTCTTGGTAACGCGTTCGATGCAACAAGCCTCACGTATCTCTGATAAAACAGGATTTTTCCTAGATGGGGATTTAATCGAGTTTAACGATACGAAGAAGATGTTCCTAGAGCCACAAAACAAGGAAACAGAAGATTATATTACAGGAAAATTTGGATAAGGAGTTGAATGATGTTACGATCTCAATTTGAAGAAGATTTGGAGAAATTGCACAACCAGTTCTATGCTATGGGACAAGAAGTGCTCTCGCAGATCAATCGTACAGTGCGTGCCTTTGTTACGCATGACCGTGATTTGGCAAAAGAAGTCATCGAAGACGATGCAGAAGTAAATGAATATGAAGTGAAGTTGGAAAAGAAATCATTTGAAATGATTGCCCTCCAACAACCTGTTTCGCAAGACCTTCGTACCGTCTTGACCGTTCTCAAGGCAGTTTCAGACGTGGAACGCATGGGAGATCATGCAGTGTCTATCGCTGAGGCGACCATTCGTATGAAGGGGGAGCAACGTATCCCTTCTGTTGAAGAAGAAATCAAAAAGATGGGACGCGACGTGAAAAACTTTGTCGAAGCAGCTCTTGATCTCTATCTCAACGGTTCTGTGGATCAAGCCTACGAAGTAGCGGCTATGGATGAAAAAATCAACCATTACTTTGATAGCATCCGAGATTTGGCTACAGAAGAAATTAGGAAAAATCCTGAAGCTATCGTTACAGGCCGTGATTACTTCCAGGTCATTTCTTTCTTGGAACGTATCGGAGACTACGCAAAAAATATCTGTGAATGGGTTGTCTACTTTGAAACAGGTAAGATTGTCGAACTATAAGAAACGGTTTAAATATACAGAAGAAAAGGCTGATTAAAATAAATCAGTCTTCTTTTTTATGAAAAGAATAGTTTTACAATCAAAATCTCTAAAAGGGTTGACAACTATTTTTAAAAGAGTTATAATTATTCAGGAAAAACAGAAAGGTCGTTTATTTATGAAATTTAAGAAATGGATATTAGTTGTGTGTAGTATGCTTGCCAGCATGGTTTTGGTAGCTTGCCAGTCAGGAATGGATAGTTCTCAGTCTGCTGTGGAGGCTATTAAACAAAAAGGGAAGCTAGTTGTTGCGACCAGTCCAGACTATGCGCCATTTGAATTCCAAGCCTTGGTAGATGGTAAAAACCAGGTAGTTGGAGCAGATATTGATATGGCCCAAGCTATTGCAGATGAGCTTGGGGTTAAACTTGAAATCTCTAGCATGAGTTTTGACAATGTCTTGACCAGCCTTCAAACTGGAAAGGCTGACTTAGCCATTGCAGGAATTAGTGCTACAGATGAGAGAAAGGAAGTCTTTGACTTTTCAATTCCTTACTATGAAAATAAGATGAGTTTCTTGGTTAGAAAAGCCGATTTAGACAAATACAAGGATCTTTCAAGCCTCGCAAGTGCCAATATCGCAGCTCAAAAGGGAACTGTGCCAGAAACCATGGTCAAGGAACAATTGCCAAATGCCCAGTTGACATCCTTGACTAATATGGGTGAAGCCGTCAATGAGTTGCAGGCTGGAAAAGTGGATGCTGTTCATATGGATGAACCAGTTGCTCTTAGCTACGCAGGAAAAAACTCAGACCTTGTCGTTGCGACAGCTACTTTGACGATGAAAGATGGCGAAGCCAATGCCGTTGCCATCAAGAAGGATCAATCAGACTTGAAAGCAGTAGTCGATAAGGTTATCCAAAAACTTAAAGTTGACGGAACCTATCAAAACTATCTTGAAAAAGCAGCGAAACTAACGGAAGTTGAACAATAAGAAAAAGCAGAGTTGGACTTTAATCCAATTCTGCTTTTATGTATTCTAATAGCTCTTCTAGATTTTCAAGAGTGACTTTGGCAAACTGATAAGGACAGGCGTCCAAATAAGCCTTCTCAAAAAAGTCTAGTTTGAGTGAGCTGTGTTTCAAACTGGCAATTTTAGGATAGTGTCTCAAATCAAGTAAAAGACCATCGTGTAGAGGATAGTGGGGCAAGGGACAGGTGTTTTCTTCAAGCACTTTCTTTATCTGAGCCTGATAGTTCTCTTGAAGGGTCAGTCGGGCCAATCGATTCTTTTCAAATAACTGGCTATCGATGTAAAGAGAAAGAGCCTTTTGCATGATGAGATTGCTGTCATAGTCCAGGATATTTTTGTAGGAAACAAAGGCCTCTTTTAGGGTATTTGGGAGAATGAGAGCGGTAATACGAAGGGCTGGAAAGAGACTTGTTGAGAAGGACTTGATATAAATGACCCGATCTTCAGTATCCAGATAGTGGAAGGTCTGGCCCTTTCTAGGATCTAGGTCCCCTAAATAGTCATCCTCTACGATGTAAACACCATACTGGTTTGCTAGATCCAGAATAACCCTTTTTTCCTGATCAGAATAGGAATGACCTAGGGGATAGTGGAAGCGAGGAATGGTATAGAAAAACTTGATCTTCCCAGATTTGAACTGTTCTTCTAGTTCTTCAAGGTTGATGCCATCAATTCGACGTTCAATAGTCTGGTAGGCTAATCCTTGAGCGACCAAGAGGCGATTCATCCGGTGGTAGGTCGGCTGTTCGACCAAAATCTCAGTTCCCTGGCTTGGAAAGTTAATCTGAGAAAGGATAAAGAGAGCTTGCTGGGTGCCAGAAGTTAGAACCAGTTGATCGGGTTTACAGTAGAGGGCTTGGTCAAAGAGAAGTTGATGGACAGATTGTCTGAGTTCATCAAGGCCTTCTTGGTTGTCATAGTAGTTGAAGAGGTAGTTTTCTCGGCCTATCAGGGTTTCGTTGACGCAGAGTCGGAAGTCGTCATAGGCACTGGCATGTTCGTCAGTGACTTCGATTTCCAAGTCCTGATGCTGGCCTTGTTCTAGAACATAGTAGCCACTTTGGGGCTTGGCATAGAGGTATTGTTCATGGCGTAATTCCAGTAGGGCTCGTTGGATAGTGTCCTTGCTACAGCTGAAGTCTTGGCTCAATTGACGGATGGAGGGAAGCCGGCTACCTGTTGGAAATTTTCCTGATTCGATACCTTTTTTGAGAAAGGAAACGACTGCTTGGTATTTACTTTCTTTCTTCATTCCAGACCTCCGTTGATTTTGTTACATTGTACCTTTTTTTTGTCTCCTTTGCAATGGGAAAAGCATTTCTCCCTTTCACAACTAGGAGTAAATGTGGTATACTTAGAAAGTATGATGATTCATTGAACAGAAGATAAGAAAGAGAATGGATAGAAAAGTGCAGGAACCGGTTAAATTATTTCAATACAATACTCTAGGTGCCCTAATGGCTGGTCTCTATGGTGGAACCATGACAGTAGGAGAATTGCTGGAACATGGTGACCTCGGCTTGGGAACTTTGGATTCGATTGACGGGGAGTTGATTGTCCTTGATGGTAAGGCTTATCAAGCCAAGGGATCTGGTCAAACGCCTGAAATCGTTGAAGTGGCAGCGGATGCTCTTATTCCCTATGCAGCAGTGGTTCCTCATCAGGCAGAAGTGATTTTCCGTCAGCGCTTTGAGATGACAGATAAGGAATTGGAAAAGCGAATTGAGTCCTACTATGATGGGGAAAATCTTTTTCGTTCCATCAAGATTCATGGCGAATTTTCACAAATGCATGTGCGGATGATTCCCAAATCCACACCTGATACCAAGTTTGCTGATGTGGCGACTCACCAACCTGAATATAGCCGTGAAAATGTATCGGGAACCATTGTTGGATTTTGGACACCGGAGATTTTCCATGGGGTGAGTGTTGCAGGCTACCATTTGCATTTTATCTCAGATGATTTGACTTTTGGTGGACACGTGATGGACTTTGTTATCAAAGAAGGAATGATCGAGGTTGGGGCAGTCGACCAGTTGGACCAACGTTTTCCAGTCCAAGATCGCCAGTATTTATTCGCCAAATTTAACGTTGACGAGATGAAGAAAGATATTGATAAGTCAGAATAGGAGAAAAAGATGACAGTACATATTATCCTCACCATGATCGCTTTAGTTCTCATTCTAGTAAGCGGAACTTGGTATGCCAAAAAACGGTTTAAAATCTCTCTTGCAGTGATGGGCTTGGGGGCAATCGCATTTTTTGTTTCTTCTCAAGTGTTAGAGAAGATGGTTCACCTTCTGGTACTCCATCCGCAAAAAGATGGAACCATTCCGCTCATGCAGGAGCAGCCTTTCTTATACGTCCTTTATGGGATTGCCATGGCAGCTCTCTTTGAGGAAACAGCTCGTCTTGTCTTTTTTAAATGGTTGGAGAAAAAGAGAAAGCTAGAAGATCGAGATGCTTTGGCTTATGGTTTGGGACATGGGGGCTTGGAGATGCTCTATCTCGGAATGGGAAGCTTAATCAGTCTTTTGATTCTCTTTTCACTCATCCAGTCTTCAAATACTGATGTAGCCAATCTTCTTCCAAAATCTACGCTCGAAACGGTCCAGTCTCTATCGGTTTGGCAGGTTTATTTACTAGGAGTTGAGCGTGTGCTTGCTCTGATTCTGCAAATTGGTCTTTCTATCTGGGTCTATCAAAGTGTTCGTCAAAAGAAATGGATCTACCTCCTTGCTGCCTATGGTTTGCATGCCTTGTTTGACTTGGCTCCAGCCTTATCTCAGGTAGGCTGGATTGCAAATCCGCTTCTAGTTGAGTTCATTCTTTTCGTAGAACTTCTAGTCTTTATCTGGCTAACAAAATCTACATTTTGGAAAAAATCATAAAAAGAGGGGTGCCCTCTTTTTTTATGTAAAGATAAAACAAGCTCTTTTTATGGTCGTCAAATGACTCTAAAAATGGTATAATGGAATGAATTTTGAAAAAGGAAGAGTGACATGACAGTAAAAGAAAAAATGCTTGAAATCTTAGAAGGAATTGATATTCGTTTTAAGGAACCCTTGAAAACCTATACCTATACCAAGGTAGGAGGTCGAGCGGATTACCTAGTTTTGCCACGCAATCGCTATGAGATGGCCCGTGTCGTCCAATTTGCCAATCAAGAGAATATTCCTTGGATGGTGTTAGGGAATGCCAGCAATATCATCGTTCGTGAAGGTGGAATCCGTGGTTTTGTCATCTTGTGCGATAAGCTTAATAACGTTTCGGTTGATGGCTATACCATCGAAGCAGAAGCGGGTGCTAATTTGATCGAGACAACACGTATTGCCCTTCGTCATAGTTTGACTGGTTTTGAGTTTGCTTGTGGCATTCCAGGGAGCGTCGGTGGTGCGGTCTTTATGAATGCGGGTGCTTACGGAGGAGAGATTGCTCACATCTTGCAGTCTTGTCAAATTTTGACCAAGGAAGGGGAAATCGAGACCTTGTCAGTCAAGGACTTGGCTTTTGGTTACCGTCATTCAGCTATTCAGGATTCTGGGGCTGTTGTTTTGTCAGCTAAATTTGCCCTATCTCCAGGGAATCATCAGGTTATCAAGCAAGAAATGGACCGCTTGACGCACCTACGTGAACTCAAACAACCTCTAGAATACCCATCATGTGGGTCAGTCTTTAAGCGTCCAGTTGGGCATTTTGCAGGTCAGTTGATCTCAGAGGCTGGCCTGAAGGGCTATCGAATCGGTGGTGTGGAAGTATCTGAAAAGCATGCCGGTTTCATGATCAATGTTGCTGACGGAACGGCCAAAGACTACGAAGACTTGATCCAATCTGTTATCGAAAAAGTCAAAGAACACTCAGGTGTCACTCTTGAAAGAGAAGTCCGAATCTTGGGTGAGAAAGAATAAGGTTGGGGTAGAAAAGTTGCTGCTATAACCATTGTAAAGGGGGTGAAAGCCTATCGTGAGTGAAGATGTATGTAGGCAGTTCAATCTCCTACACGAGGTGGTAGCGGCCTGACAGAGCCCTGATCTGTTAATTTATGAAAAAGAAGGAATTTATGACAATTGAAAAAACCAATTATTGAATTCAAAAACGTCTCTAAAGTTTTTGAAGACAGCAACACCAAGGTTCTCAAAGACATCAACTTTGAGTTGGAAGAAGGGAAGTTTTACACTCTTTTAGGAGCATCTGGTTCAGGAAAATCAACCATTCTAAACATCATTGCAGGTTTACTGGATGCGACGACAGGGGATATTTTGCTGGATGGGGTGCGGATCAATGACATCCCAACTAATAAACGAGATGTCCATACGGTCTTCCAATCCTATGCCTTGTTTCCACATATGAATGTGTTTGAAAATGTTGCCTTTCCACTCCGCTTGCGTAAAATCGACAAGAAAGAAATCGAACAACGCGTAGCGGAAGTTCTCAAGATGGTTCAGTTGGAAGGTTACGAAAAACGTTCCATCCGTAAACTCTCTGGAGGACAACGTCAGCGTGTGGCCATTGCCCGTGCCATCATCAACCAACCCCGTGTGGTCTTGCTGGACGAGCCTTTGTCAGCGCTGGACTTGAAATTGCGAACAGACATGCAGTATGAACTGCGTGAATTGCAACAACGATTGGGAATTACCTTTGTCTTTGTCACTCATGATCAGGAAGAAGCCCTGGCTATGAGTGACTGGATTTTCGTTATGAACGATGGCGAGATTGTTCAGTCTGGAACGCCGGTGGACATCTACGATGAGCCAATCAACCACTTTGTTGCCACTTTTATTGGTGAGTCCAATATCTTGCCAGGAACCATGATTGAGGACTACTTGGTCGAGTTCAATGGCAAACGCTTTGAAGCGGTCGACGGGGGGATGAAGCCAAATGAGCCTGTCGAGATTGTCATTCGTCCAGAGGACTTGCGCATTACCCTTCCTGAAGAAGGCAAGCTCCAAGTCAAGGTGGATACCCAACTCTTCCGTGGGGTGCACTACGAGATTATCGCCTATGACGAACTCGGAAATGAATGGATGATCCACTCGACTCGTAAGGCCATTGTGGGTGAGGAAATCGGTCTGGACTTTGAACCAGAAGATATCCACATCATGCGTCTCAACGAAACCGAAGAAGAGTTCGATGCTCGTATCGAAGAGTACGTAGAAATCGAAGAGCAAGAAGCAGGTCTGATTAACGCGATCGAGGAGGAAAGAGATGAAGAAAACAACCTCTAAACTCTTTGTAGTGCCCTATATGCTTTGGATTGCCCTCTTTGTTCTCGCACCCTTGGTCTTGATTTTTGGACAATCCTTTTTCAACATTGAAGGCCAGTTTAGTTTAGAAAACTACAAATCCTACTTTGCATCACAAAACTTGACCTATCTCAAAATGAGCTTCAACTCTGTGCTTTATGCGGGGATTGTGACCATGGTGACACTTTTCATCAGCTATCCAACAGCCCTCTTTTTGACCCGTCTTAAGCACCGTCAACTCTGGCTCATGCTGATTATCCTGCCAACCTGGATCAATTTACTCCTCAAGGCCTATGCCTTTATCGGGATTTTTGGTCAGAATGGCTCTATTAATCAATTTTTGGAATTTATCGGAATCGGTTCACAGCAGTTGCTCTTTACCGATTTCTCCTTTATCTTTGTCGCAAGCTACATCGAGCTTCCCTTTATGATTTTGCCGATTTTCAATGTCTTGGATGATATGGATAACAATCTCATCAATGCCAGCTATGACCTCGGTGCGACCAAGTGGGAGACCTTCCGCCATGTCATCTTCCCTTTATCGATGAACGGTGTGAGAAGTGGTGTCCAATCAGTCTTTATCCCTAGTTTGAGTCTCTTCATGCTGACACGTTTGATTGGTGGGAACCGCGTTATTACGCTGGGAACGGCCATTGAGCAGAACTTCCTGACCAATGACAACTACGGTATGGGTTCTACCATTGGTGTGATCCTCATCCTAACCATGTTCATCACCATGTGGGTGACCAAGGAAAGGAGAGAACGATGAAAAAATTTGCCAATCTCTACCTAGCCTTTGTCTTTATCATCCTTTATTTGCCGATTTTTTACTTGATTGGCTATGCCTTTAATGCAGGGGATGATATGAACAGCTTTACAGGCTTTAGCTTGAGCCATTTTAAAACCATGTTTGGTGATGGTCGCCTCATGTTGATCCTCACCCAAACCTTTTTCTTGGCCTTTCTATCAGCCTTGATTGCGACCATTATCGGGACTTTTGGTGCTATCTATATCTACCAGTCTCGTAAGAAATACCAAGAAGCCTTTCTATCACTCAATAATATCCTCATGGTTGCGCCTGACGTTATGATTGGTGCCAGCTTCTTGATTCTCTTTACCCAACTCAAGTTTTCACTTGGCTTTTTGACGGTTCTATCTAGTCACGTGGCCTTCTCGATTCCTATCGTGGTCTTGATGGTCTTGCCTCGTCTCAAGGAGATGAATGGCGATATGATTCATGCGGCCTATGACCTTGGTGCCAGTCAATTTCAGATGTTTAAGGAAATCATGCTTCCTTACCTGACTCCGTCTATCATTGCAGGTTATTTCATGGCCTTCACCTATTCGCTGGATGACTTTGCAGTGACCTTCTTTGTAACAGGAAATGGCTTTTCGACCCTCTCGGTTGAGATCTACTCTCGTGCTCGTAAGGGAATTTCGCTAGAAATCAATGCCCTTTCTGCCCTTGTCTTTCTCTTTAGTATTATCCTAGTGGTTGGATATTACTTTATCTCACGTGAGAAGGAGGAGCAAGCATGAAAAAACTCTATTCATTTTTAGCAGGAATTGCAGCAATTATCCTTGTCTTGTGGGGGATTGCGACGCATCTAGACAGTAAAATCAATAGCCGAGACAGTCAGAAATTGGTTATCTACAACTGGGGGGACTATATCGATCCCGAACTCTTGGAGAAATTCACAGAAGAAACAGGAATCCAAGTCCAGTACGAGACCTTTGACTCCAACGAGGCCATGTATACCAAGATCAAGCAGGGTGGAACGACTTATGACATTGCCATCCCAAGTGAATACATGATCAACAAGATGAAGGACGAAGACCTCTTGGTTCCTCTTGATTATTCAAAAATTGAAGGAATCGAAAATATCGGACCTGAGTTCCTCAACCAGTCTTTTGACCCGGGCAACAAATTCTCCATCCCGTACTTCTGGGGAACCTTGGGAATTGTTTACAATGAAACTATGATAGATGAGGCGCCTGAGCATTGGGATGACCTCTGGAAACCAGAATACAAGGATTCCATCATGCTCTTTGATGGGGCGCGTGAGGTGCTGGGACTCGGGCTTAACTCACTTGGTTACAGTCTCAACTCCAAGGATCCTCAGCAGTTGGAAGAGACAGTGGATAAGCTCTACAAACTGACTCCAAATATCAAGGCCATTGTGGCGGACGAGATGAAGGGTTACATGATTCAGAACAACGCTGCTATCGGCGTGACTTTCTCTGGGGAAGCCAGCCAGATGTTGGAGAAAAATCCTAACCTCAAGTATGTCGTTCCGACTGAGGCTAGCAATCTCTGGTTTGATAACATGGTCATTCCAAAAACCGTGAAAAACCAAGATGCCGCCTATGCCTTTATCAACTTTATGTTGAAACCCGAAAATGCTCTGAAAAATGCGGAGTATGTGGGCTACTCAACACCAAACCTACCAGCCAAGGAAATTCTCCCAGAGGAGACTCGTGAGGACAAATCCTTCTATCCAGACGCTGATACTATGAAACACCTAGAAGTTTATGAGAAATTTGACCATAAATGGACAGGAAAATATAGCGACCTCTTCCTACAGTTTAAAATGTACCGGAAGTAGGAGATATGCTTTCTTGTCAGCTTTCCTAGTTGACGCAGAACCCAAAAAACGATATAATAAGAAAGTTGAGAATTGATTTTCTGTCATCTTAGTCCAGAGAAATGGCGGTGCTGCGAGCCATCTAAGCTAGGAAGTCATGCTACTCAATCATACAATTGCATAAGAATAAGAGAATGACAAGTTCATTGAATGAAGGTGGTACCGCGGTTTTTCGCCCTTCGTGATGTGAACTTGTCTTTTGATTTTTGGAGGTGTTTATGAAGACATTTCTCGTGAAACAAAAGTTTCGTCTTGGAGGCGAACGCTTCGATATCAAGGATGATAGAGGAGTAGTGAACTATCAGGTGGAGGGCTCTTTCTTCCAAATTCCTAAGACCTTTACCATCTATGACGCCTATGGTGAGCAGGTCAGTGAAATTAGTAAAGAATTTTTCACCTTGCTTCCTCGCTTTACTATTCAGCTACGAAACGGTTCCAATTTCGTTATTCGTAAGAAGTTGACCTTCTGGCGAGATAAGTATGAGTTTGACAATCTGGGGCTTCGTATCGAGGGCAATATCTGGGATTTGAATTTCAAATTGTTGGATGACCGCGACCAAGTGATTGCCGAGATTCGGAAAGAGATTTTCCATTTGACCTCAACTTACACCGTAACCGTCTATGAAGACTCTTATGCAGACCTAGTCATTTCCCTCTGTGTCGCGATTGACTATGTGGAGATGCTGGAAAGCCAATCAAATTAAACAAGTAATAAGGAGATATTATGAAACAACTATCTAGTGCTCAAGTTCGCCAAATGTGGCTTGATTTCTGGGCAAGCAAAGGACACTCTGTAGAACCATCAGTCAGCTTGGTTCCTGTAAATGACCCAACTCTTTTGTGGATCAACTCTGGGGTAGCAACCCTTAAGAAATACTTTGACGGAACCATTATCCCTGAAAATCCACGTATTACCAATGCCCAAAAGGCTATCCGTACCAACGACATCGAAAATGTAGGGAAGACTGCGCGTCACCATACCATGTTTGAAATGTTGGGGAACTTCTCTATCGGGGATTACTTCCGTGACGAAGCTATCACTTGGGCTTATGAGCTTTTGACAAGCCCAGAATGGTTTGATTTCCCAGCTGAAAAACTCTACATGACCTACTATCCAGATGATAAAGATTCTTATAACCGCTGGATTGAAGTAGGAGTGGACCCAAGCCACTTGATCCCAATCGAAGATAACTTCTGGGAAATTGGTGCGGGACCTTCTGGACCAGATACAGAAATTTTCTTTGACCGTGGAGAAGCCTTTGACCCAGAAAACATCGGTATTCGCCTGCTTGCAGAAGATATCGAAAACGACCGTTACATCGAAATCTGGAACATCGTTTTGTCACAATTTAACGCAGACCCTGCTGTTCCTCGTAGCGAGTACAAGGAATTGCCACACAAGAACATTGATACGGGCGCTGGTTTGGAGCGTTTGGTGGCGGTTATCCAAGGGGCTAAGACAAACTTTGAAACAGACCTCTTCATGCCAATCATTCGTGAAGTTGAGAAATTGTCTGGTAAGGTTTATGACCAAGACGGCGACAACATGAGCTTCAAGGTCATTGCTGACCACATTCGTTCCCTTTCATTTGCTATCGGTGATGGTGCCCTTCCAGGAAATGAAGGTCGTGGTTATGTCCTTCGTCGTTTGCTCCGTCGTGCTTCTATGCACGGTCAAAAATTGGGTATCAACGAGCCTTTCCTTTACAAGCTGGTTCCAACTGTTGGAAAAATCATGGAAAGCTACTATCCAGAAGTGCTTGAAAAACGTGACTTTATCGAGAAAATCGTGAAGAGCGAGGAAGAGTCATTTGCCCGTACTCTTCACTCAGGTCAACACTTTGCAGAAACCATTGTAGCTGATTTGAAAGCGAAAGGTCAAAACGTTATTGCGGGGCAAGATGTCTTCAAACTCTACGACACTTACGGGTTCCCAGTGGAGTTGACAGAAGAAATCGCTGAAGAAGCCGGTATGACTGTAGACCGTGAAGGTTTTGAAGCAGCCATGAAAGAACAGCAAGATCGTGCGCGTGCGTCAGCTGTCAAAGGTGGCTCAATGGGAATGCAAAATGAAACCCTCCAAAACATTACAGTGGAAAGTGTCTTCAACTACAATGCCAGTCAATTGCCTTCTAAGTTGGTGGCTATCGTAGCTGAAAACGCTGAAGTAGAAGCTGTTTCTGAAGGAACTGCCTCTCTGATTTTTGCGGAAACACCATTCTACGCTGAAATGGGTGGACAGGTAGCTGACCACGGTCAAATCTTGGATGCTAAAGGAAATGTCGTAGCGAATGTGACAGATGTTCAAAAAGCACCAAACGGACAAGCTCTTCATACTGTTGAAGTTCTTGCACCACTTACTTTGAACCAAGAATACACCTTGGCAATTGATACCAATCGTCGTCACCGTGTCATGAAAAACCACACAGCAACTCACTTGCTCCATGCGGCCCTTCACAATATCCTTGGTCACCATGCGACACAAGCAGGATCTCTGAACGAAGTCGAATTCCTTCGCTTTGACTTCACACACTTCCAAGCCGTAACTCCTGAAGAGTTGCGCGCCATTGAACAGCAAGTCAATGAGAAAATTTGGGAAGCAATTGCAGTAGAAACTGTTGAGACAGATATTGATACAGCTAAAGAAATGGGAGCTATGGCCCTCTTTGGTGAGAAATACGGTAAGGAAGTCCGTGTTGTTACTATCGGTGACTACTCTATCGAGCTTTGTGGTGGTACCCACGTTGGCAACACTTCTGAGATTGGTCTCTTCAAGATTGTCAAAGAAGAAGGGATCGGATCAGGAACTCGCCGTATCTTGGCAGTGACTGGTAAGGAAGCCTTTGAGGCCTACCGCGAACAAGAAGACGCTTTGAAAGCTGTCGCAGCAACTCTTAAAGCACCTCAACTCAAGGAAGTTCCTCACAAGGTTGAAGGCCTTCAAGAGCAACTCCGTCAATTGCAAAAAGAAAATGCCGAATTGAAGGAAAAAGCAGCAGCAGCAGCCGCAGGTGATGTCTTCAAGAATGTTCAAGAAGCAAACGGACACCGTTACATTGCAAGCCAAGTTTCTGTATCAGATTCAGGTGCCCTTCGTACCTTTGCGGATAACTGGAAACAAAAAGACTACTCGGATGTGCTTGTCCTAGTTGCCGCTATTGGTGACAAGGTCAATGTCCTCGTAGCAAGCAAGACTAAAGATGTACACGCAGGAAACCTTGTCAAAGAATTGGCTCCAATCGTTGATGGACGTGGTGGTGGTAAACCAGACATGGCCATGGCAGGAGGAAGCAACCAAGCGAAAATCCAAGAACTCTTTGAGGCAGTAGCAGGTAAATTGTAAGACAATAATGATCTATCCATTTGGGTAGGTCTTTTTGTGCATACAAAAAAGCCAAATCCGGTTGGATTTGACTTGTACCTGATAGGTTTATTTTGCTACCCAGACACTGACTGAACCCGCTGCTACTGGAAATTCTCCATAACCTTCAGCATTGATCGTAACTTGTGCTGGATGATTTTCAAGGAGGTCAACAAAGGTTTGGTCAGCCCATTCTTGACCGACAAACATAGACTTGCTGTTTTCTTGGTCATTTGAGATAAGGACAGCGATTGGAGATTGATGTTCAGCACCTGAACGAACCCATCCGATACAGTTGGCATCGTCAAAGTAGTCTGTTTGCTCTCCATAGGCCATATCTTTTCGGATGGCTAGGAGACGGTCAAGAACTTCTCTGAAATCTTGTTGAGCAAATTGCCCTGAAATACCGTAATAGTCTCCGTAAAAGACACATGGAAGGCCATCTTGGCGTAATAGAATAAGGGCATAGGCTGCTGGCTTGAACCATTCTTCAACAGTAGACTCAAGGGCTTGTCCTCGTTGAGTATCATGGTTGTCGACGAAAGTGACAGCCTTGTCAGGTTTGAGTTCAACCAAGCTATCTGTGAAAATGTTACGAAGGTCGTAGCTTGCTCCAGCATGGCTAGCTTCAAAGAGATTCTGGTGGAGGCGAACATCGACAAGGTCAAAACGTTCTTCCGTTTTTTCAAGGTAGTCTAGATTGGCTTCCTTATCTGGGTTCCAAAATTCCCCAAAAACATAGAAATCTTGACCGTATTTTTCCTTCATATCACGAATGAAATTGCCCATAAAGAAGGAGTCGATGTGCTTAACGGCATCCAAGCGGAAACCAGCTACACCAGTCGTTTCCATGAACCAGTCAGCCCAGTCATAGATATTTTGGATGACTTCAGGATGCTTAAAGTCTAGGTCGGCATACATGAGGTAGTCGTAGTTACCGTTTTCGTTATCGACCAATTCCTCGTTTGCCCAACCTTTATTGTCTCCCTGGATCAGGTAAATGCCAGACTTACGGCGCTTGGCATCGTAGTCTGTACCTGTGAAGTGGTACCAGTGCCAGTGGAAGTCATTGTAGGTGTCTTGGCGACCATCGAAGGTAAAGTGAGTCCAGCCATTGATAGTAAAGGGCTCGCTTAGTTGAACGGTACGGTCCTCAGGGTCCACTTCAATAACCTGAAAGGCTTCCATATGATCGGCAGCAGCCTTGTGATTGAGCACCACATCGGCCATAGGTTGAATTCCCTGTTCCTTCAGGGCTTGAATGGCTTGAAGATAGTCTTCTTTAAACCCATACTTGGTACGGACAGTCCCTTTTTGGTGAAATTCG
This sequence comes from Streptococcus oralis, assembly GCA_963527085.1. Taxonomy (GTDB): domain Bacteria; phylum Bacillota; class Bacilli; order Lactobacillales; family Streptococcaceae; genus Streptococcus; species Streptococcus oralis_CV. The sequence goes on along the minus strand of CAURRB010000017.1, from coordinate 1,640 downwards.
CCTAGGTCAAAAAGATCGTAAACACCATAGCCGACATCTTTTTCGTTAGTCGCCTTGAAGGCAGGTGGCATCCAGACATGGCTGATACCAAGGTTTGCTAGGTGTTCTGCGTCATTTGTCAGTCGAGGCCAGTGTTGGCCGTCGTGAGGCAGATACCATTCAAAGTATTGCATAAGTGTCTGATTTTGCATTGTTTTTCCTCTTGCTTATCAATGTTGTGTTTTATTCTACCATAAAGTTTAGAACCAGGCAAACGTTTGCGCAAGATTCTATACTCATTTCTGAAATTGTCTATTTTTAGCGAATAAAATCTCTATTTCCATCACAAGGGAGAGGATGTTTTGCTGAAAAAGTAAATGGCATATACTTATTTGAACAAAAATGACACTCAGTAAACTAAAGTACAAATGGTTAAACGGTTTCTTTTTTGAGAATTGTCACAAAATTTGCTATAATAGTAGCTATGAATAGAATTAGGGTCAGCAGACGTGTTGAAAAAAAGCTAGCTAAGGGTCTAGTTCTTTTGGAAGCGAGTGATTTAACAGATATTGAACTGACGGATCAGGCAGTAGAAGTTCTTAGTCAAGACGGGAAGTTTTTAGGGAGTGCCTATCTTTCTCAGCAGAACAAGGGCATTGGCTGGTTGGTCAGCAAGGAAAAGGTTCGTTTCAATCAAGCCTTTTTTGAAATCCTGTTTCGTAAGGCCAAGGAAGGTAGAAAGCCTTATTATCAAGATGACTTGACCACTGCCTTTCGCCTTTTTAACCAAGAGGGGGATGGTTTTGGTGGTCTGACTGTTGATCTCTATGGAGATTATGCTGTATTTTCTTGGTACAACTCCTTTGTTTACCAGATTCGTGAGCTGATCGTAAAGGCTTTTAAGGAAGTTTTTCCTGCGGTCTTGGGGGCTTATGAGAAGATTCGTTTTAAAGGTCTAGACTACGAGTCTGCCTATGTTTATGGTGAGGAAGCGCCAGATGATTTTACTGTTCTTGAGAATGGCGTGCTCTATCAAGTCTTTATGAATGATGGCTTGATGACAGGGATTTTCCTAGACCAGCATGAGGTTCGTGGGAGTCTGGTTGACGGCCTAGCCATGGGCAAATCCTTGCTCAATATGTTTTCTTATACGGCTGCCTTTTCAGTTGCTGCAGCTATGGGAGGTGCGAGTGAGACGACTTCTGTCGACTTGGCCAAACGGTCTAGAGAGCTGTCAGAAGCTCATTTTCAGGCAAATGGACTCAGCATGGGCAATCATCGTTTTATCGTCATGGATGTCTTTGAGTACTTCAAGTATGCCAAGCGAAAAAGTTTGACTTATGATGTGATTGTTCTTGATCCGCCGAGCTTTGCCCGCAATAAAAAACAAATATTCTCTGTAGCTAAGGACTATCACAAGTTGATTTCCCAGAGTCTAGAGATTTTAAATCCGGGAGGGATTATCATTGCCAGTACCAATGCTGCCAATGTTTCCCGCCAGAAATTTACAGAACAAATTGATAAAGGTTTTGCAGGAAGAAAATATCAGATCTTAAACCAATATGGTCTTCCAGCTGACTTTGCCTATAATAAAAAAGATGAAAGCAGTAATTACCTCAAGGTGATTAGTATGAAGGTTAGTAAATGAAATTAATCGTTTC
>CAURRB010000016.1:0-33111 GCA_963527085.1 Streptococcus oralis | reverse complement strand
CTTATAATCGTTCTAAAAGAGAAGAGGCTGAAAGCGAGCCACTGAACCTTTATGTCGAAGACGAAAAGGGCAATCTCATGGCAGGATTAGTAGCTGAGACTTTCGGAAATTGGTTGGAAATCGAATATTTGTTTGTGAAAGAGGAATTGAGGGGACAAGGAATCGGTTCAAAACTATTGCAGCGAGCTGAAAGTGAAGCCAAGAATCGAAACTGTCGTTTTGCTTTTGTCAATACTTACCAGTTTCAAGCGCCAGATTTTTATCTAAGCCATGGCTACAAGGAAGTCTTTACCTTGCAAGACTATCCCTACACAGGGCAAAGATTTTATTACCAAAAGAATTTGTGACCTAGACTTCTTTCCTTTGAAGAGAAGCTTAGCTAAGTAGCAAAAATAACGAATACTCTTTATCATGTAAGATGGTAGAGAGTTTTTTTGTTAATAAAATATTACAAAATGACATTTATATATTGCATTAAGTTAGATATATGGTATAATGTATTTGAGAAAAGGAGCGCAACTTTTTAAAAATTATAAGGAGGAAACAAGTGGCTAAAAATTTAAAGTTAAAACTAGCTCGTGTGGAGCTTGATATGACACAGGGTGATTTGGCAGAAGCTGTGGGTGTTACTAGGCAGACTATAGGCTTGATAGAAGCAGGGAAATACAATCCTAGTCTCTCCCTTTGCCAGTCCATTTGCAGATGCTTAGGCAAAACTTTAGATCAATTATTTTGGGAGGAAGAAGATGAAAAATAGATTTTTTTATTATCAATTATTAGACGAAAGAGAAGAACAACTGATTAACAAAGCTGGGACAGAGTCTTTTAATGTGTTTATCGGGCTCATTCTGCTAAGTTATTTGGTGGCTATATTAGCACCTGCTCTTTTTAATCCTAATATTCTTCTGGTTACTCTTCTCTTAGGAATTTTCTTCTTTTTCAATCGTGCACGACAACTTGGAGTGACCTACTATAGTCGTTTTCATTTTACGATTGGAGGGTGTTTGCTGGTAACTCTCGCTATTACGACTCTCTTGATGTTGCAAAATTATCAATTTAATATCGAAATTTATCAGCACAATCCTTTGAACTTCAAATACTTGTCTGCTTGGGTCATTACTTATCTGATTTATCTTCCTTGGGTTTTTATCGGCAATCTCGGGCTTAAAAGTTATGGCGAATGTGCCCAAAAAAAGTTTGAGAAAGATATGGATGAACTGGAGAATGGAGAATAGCTTGTTAGCTTTTTATCAATCTTGGTAAAATGTGTTATAATAGTACTAATTTATCGGATGGTGTGAAAGTGGTAGAATACGTTCATACCTTTGTAAAGTAGGAAGAAGGAAAACAGATGTATCCAGATGATAGTTTGACATTGCACACGGACTTGTACCAGATTAACATGATGCAAGTTTACTTTGACCAAGGAATTCACAATAAGAAGGCGGTTTTTGAGGTTTACTTCCGCCAGCAACCATTTAATAACGGCTATGCAGTTTTCGCTGGTTTGGAAAGAATTGTACATTATCTTGAAGACTTACGCTTTTCAGATAGCGATATTGCCTACTTGGAGACGCTTGGGTATCATGGAGAATTCTTGGACTACCTACGAAATCTCAAGTTAGAACTAACGGTTCGTTCTGCTCAGGAAGGGGACTTGGTTTTTGCTAATGAGCCGATTGTGCAGGTGGAAGGCCCTCTAGCCCAATGTCAATTGGTCGAAACGGCTCTCTTAAACATCGTTAACTTTCAAACCTTGATAGCGACCAAGGCAGCACGTATTCGTTCAGTCATTGAAGATGAACCCTTGATGGAATTCGGGACACGTCGTGCGCAAGAAATGGATGCAGCTATCTGGGGAACACGCGCAGCCGTGATTGGTGGAGCTAACGGAACTAGCAATGTGCGAGCAGGGAAGCTCTTTGGTATTCCAGTCCTAGGAACCCACGCGCATGCCTTGGTACAGGTTTATGGAAACGACTATGAAGCCTTCAAGGCTTATGCGTCAACCCATCGTGACTGTGTCTTTCTAGTAGATACATATGATACGCTTCGCATCGGTGTGCCAGCTGCTATTCAGGTTGCTCGTGAACTGGGAGACAAGATTAATTTTAAAGGCGTTCGTATCGACTCAGGGGATATAGCCTATATTTCCAAGAAAGTTCGCCAACAGTTAGATGAGGCTGGATACCCAGATGCCAAAATTTACGCTTCCAATGACCTCGATGAAAATACCATCCTTAACCTCAAAATGCAACACGCTAAGATTGACGTTTGGGGGGTGGGTACCAAGCTGATTACGGCCTATGACCAGCCAGCCCTTGGAGCGGTTTATAAGATTGTAGCTATCGAAGATGAAACTGGTAAGATGCGCAATACCATCAAGCTTTCAAGCAATGCTGAAAAAGTGTCGACACCAGGTAAGAAGCAGGTATGGCGCATTACCAGTCGTGAAAAAGGTAAGTCAGAAGGTGACTACATCACCTATGACGGTGTGGATGTTGCCAGCATGACAGAAATCAAAATGTTCCATCCAACTTATACCTATATCAAAAAGACCGTTCGTAATTTTGATGCCGTTCCTCTCTTGGTTGATATCTTTAAAGAAGGAAAATTGGTTTACGATTTGCCTAGTTTGACAGAAATTCAGGCCTATGCTCGCAAGGAATTTGACAAGCTATGGGATGAGTATAAACGGGTACTCAATCCACAGCACTATCCAGTAGATTTGGCGCGTGATATTTGGCAAGATAAGATGAACTTGATTGACAAGATGCGCAAAGAGGCCCTTGGCGAAGGAGAAGAAGAATGAGTTTGCAAGAGACCATTATCCAGCAACTAGGGGTTAAACCAGTGATTGACGCCCAGGAAGAAATCCGTCGTTCAATTGACTTCTTAAAGAGATACTTGAAAAAACACCCCTTCCTTAAAACTTTTGTACTAGGTATTTCTGGAGGTCAGGACTCAACCTTAGCAGGGCGCTTAGCACAATTAGCGATGGAAGAAATGAGAGCAGAGACAGGAGATGACAGCTACCAATTTATCGCTGTCCGCCTGCCATATGGCGTGCAAGCTGATGAAGCAGATGCACAAAAAGCTCTCGCTTTCATTCAGCCAGATGTCAGCTTTGTTGTGAATATCAAGGAATCAGCTGATGCCATGGCAGCTGCAGTTGAAGCGACAGGAAGTCCTGTTTCAGACTTTAACAAGGGTAATATTAAAGCTCGTAGTCGTATGATTGCCCAATATGCCCTTGCGGGTGCCCATAGCGGAGCGGTCATTGGAACAGACCACGCTGCGGAAAATATCACAGGTTTCTTTACTAAGTTTGGTGACGGGGGTGCAGATATTCTCCCTCTTTACCGCCTCAATAAACGCCAAGGAAAACAACTCTTGAAGGAACTTGGTGCAGACCCAGCCCTTTATGAAAAAATCCCAACAGCAGATTTGGAAGAAGAAAAACCAGGTATTGCAGACGAAGTCGCCCTTGGAGTCACTTATGAAGAGATTGATGACTACCTAGAAGGAAAAACAATCAGCCCAGAAGCCCAAGCGACTATCGAAAACTGGTGGCACAAAGGCCAACACAAACGCCACCTACCAATCACCGTATTTGATGACTTTTGGGAGTGAGACAGAAATCGGTAACTCGAAGAGTTCGATTTCGTCGTCTCACCCCCGCAACGATGACTAGGTTTGAAAAAGCTTGGTAAAGCGCATTTCAAACCAGACAGCGACTGCGTCAAGTAACTAGATGAAAAACTTGTTTTCTAGCTGTTACTGAGTATAGTCTTTTTACCCTGAGCCTAGAAATGGGAAAACGAGGAATGTCCAAAGGACCTTTTTAGCTTGAGCCTTAAGCTTAGAAAGCGAGGTAACATTATGAAAGCAATCGGTACGCAAATGTTACAGACTGAACGTTTAATCTTGAGAAGATTTGTGGAAAGTGATGCGGAATCCATGTTTCAAAATTGGGCTTCGTCTGCTGAGAATCTGACCTATGTCTCTTGGGACCCTCATCCTGATGTTGAGGTGACTCGGAACTCGATTCGAAATTGGGTTGCATCCTATCCCAATCCTAACTACTATAAATGGGCCATTTGTCTCAAAGAAAATCCTGAGCAAGTGATAGGAGATATCAGCATCGTTGAGATGAATGAGAAAGATTCAAGTTGTGAAATTGGCTATATTTTAGGAAAAAACTATTGGGGTCGTGGTATGATGACGGAGGCCTTGAAAGCTGTCTTAGACTTTTGTTTTACCCAAGCAGGATTTCAAAAGGTCAGAGCTCGTTACGCCAGTCTTAACCCAGCTTCAGGCCGTGTGATGGAGAAGGCTGGAATGTCCTATCTAAAAACTATTGCCAATGGTGTGGAGAGAAAAGACTACGTTGCGGACCTTATTTATTACCAGATAAGTAGGGAAGACAGGTGATTTCTTTTCTATTTCTATCAAAGTCAGATCTTGTCTGGCTTTTTTTGTGCCAGATTTCTGAATAAACTGATTAAATTCCTATTTTTCCCTATCATTGTCCCTGTTTTTTCTGGAGTTTTAGGACTATAATAGTCCTATCAAATCAAAGAATGGAGGAAGGCAATGGACAATGTAATCTTTTTTATCAGTGTTTTTCTTGCTGGAATTCTTTCCTTCTTTTCTCCTTGTATCTTACCCTTGTTACCGGTCTATGCAGGGGTCTTGTTGGATGATAAGAATGATGCTCAGGCTTCTAGTGGAAAATTTTCAATCTCAGTTGTTAGTTTATTGCGAACTCTGGCCTTTATAGCGGGGATTTCTTTTATCTTTATCTTACTGGGCTATGGAGCTGGTTTTTTAGGCAATTTGCTGTATGCTTCTTGGTTTCAGTATGTGACGGGTGCAGTTATCATTCTCTTGGGCTTGCACCAGATGGAAGTCTTACATTTGCAGGGGCTCTACAAGGAAAAAAGGCTACAATTAAAGAGACAGGGGCAAAAGGGTAACGGCTATAGTCAGGCATTTTTACTGGGGTTGACCTTTAGTTTTGCTTGGACGCCATGTGTAGGGCCGGTTCTGGGGTCTGTTTTGGCCTTAGCGGCTTCAGGTGGTTCAGGAGCTTGGCAGGGAGCTGGTCTCATGTTGGTTTACACGCTGGGTTTGGCACTACCATTTTTTGTTCTAGCTCTAGCCTCCAGCTATGTTTTGAAACATTTCCGAAAACTTCATCCCTATCTAGGAACCCTCAAAAAAGTGGGTGGTTTCCTCATTATCGTGATGGGAATCTTGGTGCTTTTGGGAAATGCTTCCATTTTGACTACATTATTTGAATAGAGAGGAAAAAGAAATGAAAAAATGGCAAACATGTCTCCTTGGAGTAGGCTCCATCTGTTGCTTGGCAGCTTGTTCGGCTAAAAACATGTCAGACGAATCAACTATGAAGGAGCAATCCAAAACAGAACAAGTCAGCTCGCAAACTGCGACTAAAGGTCAGGCAGTCGCTGATTTTGAACTAACAGGAGTAGATGGCAAGACCTATCGCTTGTCTGATTACAAAGGCAAGAAAGTCTATCTTAAATTCTGGGCTTCTTGGTGTTCTATCTGTTTAGCCAGTCTTCCAGATACGGATGAAATCGCTAAGGATGCAGGTGATGACTATGTGGTCTTGACAGTGGTGTCTCCTGGTCACAAAGGAGAACAAGCGGAAACAGACTTTAAGAACTGGTACAAGGGATTGGATTATAAAAATTTACCGGTTTTAATTGATCCGTCAGGCAAACTTTTGGAAAGTTATGGTGTTCGTTCTTACCCGACTCAAGCCTTTATAGACAAGGAAGGCAAGCTGGTCAAAACGCAACCAGGTTTTATGGATAAGGATATGATTTTAAAGACATTGAAAGAAATGGGGTAGAGAAAGACTATGAATGATAAAGTAAAATTGTTTGTCTTGGCAGGGGTCATTCTCCTAGTCCTAACCGGTTTCTATTTTCTATTGATGCGAAATGCAGGGCAGACAGATAGCTCGCAAATTGAGAAAGCATCAGTTAGCCAAGGAGGAAAAACAGTGAAAAAAACAGAAGTGAGTAAAGACGCAGACTTGCACGAAATTTATCTAGCTGGGGGATGTTTCTGGGGAGTGGAGGAATACTTCTCACGCGTGCCTGGAGTGACAGATGCCGTTTCAGGCTATGCAAATGGTAGAGGGGAAACAACCAAGTACGAATTGATTAACCAAACAGGACATGCGGAGACTGTCCATGTCACCTATGATGCCAATCAAATTTCCCTCAAAGAAATCCTGCTTCATTACTTCCGCATTATCAATCCAACCAGCAAAAATAAACAAGGAAATGATGTGGGAACCCAGTACCGTACTGGCGTTTATTACACAGATGACCAGGATTTGGAAGTAATCAACCAAGTCTTTGATGAGGTGGCTAAGAAATACGACCAACCTTTGGCTGTTGAAAAGGAACCCTTGAAGAATTTTGTGGTGGCTGAGGATTATCACCAAGACTACCTCAAGAAAAATCCAAATGGCTACTGTCATATCAATATCAATCAGGCTGCCTACCCCGTCATCGATGCCAGCAAATATCCTAAACCAAGTGATGAGGAATTGAAAAAGACCTTGTCACCTGAGGAGTATGCAGTTACCCAGAAAAATCAAACAGAACGAGCTTTTTCAAACCGCTATTGGGATAAATTTGAATCTGGTATCTATGTGGATGTGGCAACTGGCGAACCCCTCTTTTCATCAAAGGACAAGTTTGAGTCTGGTTGTGGCTGGCCTAGTTTCACCCAACCAATCAGTCCAGATGTTGCTACCTACAAGGAAGATAAGTCTTACAATATGACGCGCATGGAAGTGAGAAGCCGAGTTGGAGATTCTCACCTTGGCCATGTCTTTACGGACGGTCCAGAGGACAAGGGTGGCTTGCGCTACTGTATCAATAGTCTCTCTATCCGCTTTATTCCCAAAGACCAAATGGCAGAAAAAGGCTATGCCTATTTACTAGATTATGTCGATTAAGAAGTCTTTCCTAAGCAGTTAGAGGAGAATTTTGCTATACTGATACTAGTAAGTGGTAAAGGAGCGGAGCATGACCTACACAATCTTAATCGTAGAAGATGAATATCTGGTAAGACAAGGCTTGACCAAGTTGGTCAATGTAGCAGCCTACGATATGGAAATCATCGGTCAGGCTGAAAATGGAAGACAGGCTTGGGACTTGATTCAAAAACAGGTGCCAGATATCATTTTAACCGATATCAACATGCCTCAGCTAAATGGCATCCAGTTGGCCAGTCTGGTCCGAGAAACCTATCCTCAGGTTCACCTAGTTTTTTTGACAGGTTACGATGATTTTGATTACGCCTTGTCTGCTGTCAAACTCGGTGTAGATGACTACTTGCTCAAACCCTTTTCGCGTCAGGATATTGAGGAAATGTTGGGGAAAATCAAGCAAAAACTAGACAAGGAAGAAAAGGAAGAGCAGTTACAAGATTTATTAACCGATAAGTTTGAGGGAAATATTGCTCAGAAAATCCAGTCCCATCTAGCTGACAGTCAGTTTAGTTTGAAGTCTTTGGCCAGTGACCTAGGTTTTAGTCCGACTTATTTGAGTTCCTTAATTAAGAAAGAGTTGGGCCTGCCTTTTCAGGATTACCTGGTGAGAGAGCGTGTCAAACAAGCCAAGCTCTTGCTTCTGACCACGGATTTAAAGATTTATGAGATAGCCGAAAAGGTTGGTTTTGAAGATATGAACTACTTTACCCAACGTTTTAAACAGATTGCAGGTGTGACACCTCGTCAGTTTAAGAAGGGAGAAGGCCGATGAAGCGTTCTTCTCTCCTAGTCAGAATGGTTATTTCCATCTTTCTGGTCTTTCTCATTCTCCTAGCTCTGGTTGGGACTTTCTATTATCAATCTAGTTCAGCAGCCATTGAGGCCACTATTGAGGGTAATAGCCAAACGACCATTAGCCAAACTAGCCACTTTATTCAGTCTTATATCAAAAAATTAGAAACCACCTCTACCAGTTTGACTCAGCAGAAGGATGTCCTAGCCTATGCTGAGAATCCTAACCAAGTCCAAGCCAAGGGAATTCGAGATCTGTTTTTGACCATCTTAAAGGCAGACCAGGACCTGAAAACGGTGGTACTGGTAACCAAATCCGGTCAGGTCATTTCCACTGATGACAGTGTGCAGATGAAAACTTCCTCAGATATGATGGCAGAGGATTGGTACCAAAAGGCCATTCATCAGGGGGGCAATCCGGTTTTGACACCAGCTCGTAAATCAGACAGCCAGTGGGTCATTTCTGTTACTCAGGAACTTGTTGATGCAAAGGGAGCTAATTTGGGCGTGCTTCGCTTGGATATTTCTTATGAAACTCTGGAAGCCTATCTAAATCAACTCCAGTTGGGCCAGCAGGGCTTTGCCTTTATCATCAATGAAAAGCATGAATTTGTCTATCATCCTAAACGTACAGTTTATAGTTCGTCTAGCGAAATGGAGGCCATGAAACCCTACATTGAGACAGGGCAGGGTTATACTCCAGACCACCAATCCTATGTGAGTCAGGAAAAGATTGCAGGATCTGACTGGACGGTTATAGGCGTGTCTTCACTGGAGAAGTTAGACCAGGTTCGGAGTCAACTCATGTGGACCTTGCTTGGTGCTAGTGTAATATCTCTTCTTGCCTGTCTCTGCTTGGTGTGGTTCAGTCTCAAACGCTGGATTGCGCCTTTGGAGGATTTGAGAGAAACCATGCTGAAAATTGCTACTGGTGATCAGAATCTTCGTGCTAAGGAAGCTGGTGCCTATGAACTGAGAGAAGTGACTCGCCAGTTTAATGCCGTGTTGGATCAGGTTGATCAGCTAATGGCTGATATTCGCAGGCAGGAAGAAACGACCCGTCAGTATGAACTTCGAGCCCTATCAAGTCAGATTAATCCGCATTTCCTCTACAATACTTTGGACACTATCATCTGGATGGCTGAATTTCAGGATAGTCAGCGAGTGGTTCAGGTGACCAAGTCCTTGGCAACCTATTTCCGCTTGGCGCTCAATCAAGGAAAGGATTTGATTTCTCTTTCTGATGAAATCAATCATGTCCGCCAGTACCTCTTTATCCAGAAACAACGCTATGGTGATAAGCTGGAGTATGAGATTGATGAAGATCCTGATTTTGGTAACCTAGTCTTACCCAAGTTGGTGTTGCAACCTCTTGTAGAAAATGCTCTTTACCATGGTATTAAGGAGAAGGAAGGTCAGGGCCATATTAAAGTTTCTGTTCAGAAACAGGATATAGGGCTTGTCATCCGCATTGAGGATGATGGTGTTGGTTTCCAAGCTACTAGCGATAGTAGTCAAAGTCAGCTCAAACGTGGGGGAGTTGGTCTTCAAAATGTCAACCAACGACTCAAACTTCATTTTGGAGACAATTACCAGATGAAGATTAATTCTGTACCCTCAAAAGGGACGACGGTTGAAATATACATTAATAAAATAGAAACTAGCTAACTCCCAGTCTATTCTGGGAGTTTTGCTTTTAAAAATCAGAATGATTAGTTGGCCTTGATAAAATCAGTAAAAAAAGATATGATAGATAGTGATAAAAGAGGTATCAAGTATGAAGGAAAAAGACATTCAAAGAGCAACAAGCCAGATTGTAGAAGATGTAATAGACAAGGCGAATTTGAAGCAAGGAGCTATCTTTGTTTTGGGCCTTTCTTCTAGTGAGGTGATAGGTGGTCAGATTGGCAAGGAATCCAGCCAAGAAATTGGGGAAATCATTGTGAAGACCATCCTTGATATCCTAGAGGAAAAAGGAATTCATCTAGCTGTTCAAGGTTGTGAACATGTCAATCGGGCCCTCGTCGTTGAACGTCAGGTGGCAGAGCAGTTTGGTCTGGAAATCGTCAGTGTCCTTCCTACCCTTCATGCAGGAGGTTCGGGTCAATTGGCAGCCTTCAAGTTTATGCAAGATCCAGTTGAGGTTGAATTTATCAAGGCCCATGCTGGATTGGATATCGGAGATACTGCGATTGGCATGCATGTCAAGCATGTTCAGGTTCCGATTCGCCCTCTTTTGAGAGAAATTGGGCATGCCCATGTAACGGCTCTTGCTAGTCGTCCAAAATTAATTGGAGGTGCGCGTGCGCAGTATCCACAAGATTCTATCAGAAAGTCGTGAAATTATTCTTTAGTAACAGAAGAAAAGCAAAAGACAGAGGAAAAATGGTATAGATACCATGACTTCCTCTGTTCTTTTTTGTTGAATTTTTGTGTAAAGTGCTCCAAATAAGACCAGTTTTTAAAAGAAGAAGGGGTGCTATCTGATGGAGAATTGCCAAAAGTAGAAAAAAGCAACTTAGAGAAGATTTTACGTTATAGAAATCAGTAAACAAAGCTGGATTTAGCTGTTCTAGGTCGGCTTTTTTGTGCTATACTTAAGATATGCATAGAAAAACAGTGATTGATTTTAGGGCTTTGGGGGAGAGATACACTTTTACCCAGCCGATCAAAGAGTTAAAAACGAGAGATTTAGCAGAAGTGGCGGACTTGCTAGCACAAGTGGAAAGCTACCAAGAGCAAGGCTATTATGTGGTGGGCTATGTCAGCTACGAGGCTGCACCTGCTTTTGAGGAGAAATTAGCAGTTCATAAAGCTCCTTTACTGGCAGAGTATCTGCTGTATTTTACTGTTCACGATAGGGTAGAAACATCGCCTATTCCTCTGACTTATGAGGAAGTAGATCTGCCTTCAAAGTGGCAGGAAGTAACATCTGCAGAGAACTATGAAAAGGCTATTGGGCAGATTCACCATCATTTGCGTCAGGGGGACACCTATCAGGTCAACTATACCGTCCAACTCAAGCAAGATTTAAGTGCCAATCCTTTTGCCATTTACAATCGCATGGTGGTAGAGCAGGAGGCGGGCTACAATGCCTATGTTGAACATGACGAGATGGCAGTGATTTCCATGAGCCCAGAGCTCTTTTTTGAGCAAAATGACCGTGAGTTGATAACGCGACCAATGAAGGGAACAACTAAACGTGGTCTGACTGACGATGAAGATTTGAAAGAGGCAGCTTGGTTGGAGCAGGATCCTAAAAATCGCTCTGAAAATATGATGATTGTGGATCTCTTGCGAAATGACATGAACCGTATTTCTGAGGTTGGTAGTGAGCATGTGGAGCGTTTATGCCAAGTAGAGCAGTATTCTACAGTTTGGCAGATGACTTCAACTATCAAGAGTCAGTTACGACCAGATGTTGACCTAGTTGAAATCTTCCGTTCGCTCTTTCCATGTGGCTCCATTACAGGAGCTCCCAAGATAGCGACGATGAAAATCATCAAGAACTTGGAACCTCAACCCAGAGGAGTCTACTGCGGAACGATTGGTCTCTTGCTTCCAAATGGGCGACGAATTTTTAATGTCGCCATTCGAACCATTCAACTCCACAAGGGACAAGCCATTTATGGAGTTGGCGGAGGGATTACTTGGGATAGCACCTGGGAGTCTGAATACCATGAAGTTCATCAAAAGGCGGCTGTTCTCTATCGTAAACAAGCTCGCTTCCAATTGATTACGACTGGGAAAATCAGCCAGAAGAGCCTGCTATTTGAAGATCAACATCTGGAAAGACTGACAGAGGCGAGCCGTTATTTTGCCTATCCTTTTGATCAAAAAAAACTGAGACAAAAGATAGAGGAAGAGTGTCGAGCTTGTGCTTCCCACCAAGACTACCGCTTGCGAATTAGTCTCAGCAAATCTGGAGAGATAGAACTCAGTCGCCAAATCTTAGCACCCCTCAGTCCAAGTTTCTGCAAAGCCAAACTTTGTCTGCAAGAAGCAGATTTGAATCAATCGTTTACCTACTTTAAAACAACTAATAGACCACACTTAAGTCTAGGGGAACAGGAAATCATTTACCATAATGCAGCAGGAGAACTGCTTGAAACCTCTATTGGAAATCTGGTCTTAAAAATTAATGGTAAACTCTACACACCGCCTATCAGACTTGGAATTTTACCAGGAATTTACCGTCAGCATTTGCTAGAAACAGGACAGGTAGAGGAAAAAGTCTTGACTGTGCCAGACTTGGACCAAGCGGAAACTATCTATGGCTGTAACGCAGTCAGAGGTTTGTATGAGTTGGAAGTGATATAATTATAAATTTTTTAATTAATTTTTAGATTTATTTGTTAATATTTAATATTTGATTTGAAAGCAAAATTAAAAATATGGTATACTATAAGTATAAATCATTAAAACAATGGAGATTTTTATGAAAAAATCAAAAAAAATTTTAGTAACCAGCTTAGCAACTGCAACACTGGGACTTATTTCATTTGCAGATACAACTGGAGCCTTTCCTTTTTCGGCTCAGCATGTTTCTGCTCAAGAAAAGGATGCGTCTAAAAATGGTAAGGTTGTAAAAGAGAATACAACTTCGGCGCCAAATCAAGCTGAGAAACCAAAAATACCAGCACAGAAACCAGCACCGAAACCCGCGCCGAAACCCGCGCCAAAACCAGAGCCAAAACCAGCGCCGAAACCAGCGCCAAAGCCAGAACCAAAACCAGCACCAAAGCCAGCTGAGAAACCTAAAAATACAAGTCCTAAAGAGGATAAGTCCAAATCTACAGCTCAGTCTGGTTGGGTAGGCTCATCGTACTATCAAAATGGTACTAAAGTTACTAATAAGTGGATTTTTGATAAAAAAGCTAATTCTTATTTCTATCTAAATGCTTCGGGAAACTATGTCCAAAATGCTTGGGTAGGCAATTACTATCTTAAATCAGATGGTAAAATGGCTAAGAGTGAATGGATTTATGATAAAAACTATGGATCCTATTATTATCTAACCGCAGAAGGTAGCTACGCTCGAAACGCATGGGTAGGTAATTACTATCTAAAATCAGACGGGAAAAGAGCTAAAAATGAATGGATTTATGACAATAACTATGGGTCATACTATTATTTAACAGGAGAAGGCAGCTACGCTCGCAACACATGGGTAGGCAATTACTATCTAAAATCAGATGGTAAGATGGCTAAAGCTGAGTGGATTTATGACAAAAACTATGGATCCTATTATTATCTAACAGCAGAAGGCAGCTACGCTCGCAACAAATGGGTAGGTAATTACTATCTAAAATCAGATGGTAAGATGGCCAAAAATGAATGGGTAGATGGTGGTCGTTATTATGTAGGAGACGATGGTGTGTGGCAACCAAAACCAGCGCCAAAGCCAGCACCAAAACCAGCTGAGAAACCGAAAACGCCAGCACCAAAACCTGCTGAGAAACCGAAAACACCAGCACAAAAACCTGCTGAAAAAACTAAAGAAACAACTCCTAAACAGGATAAATCACAATCTAAAGTTCAGTCTGGCTGGGTAGGAAATTACTACCTCAAATCAGATGGAAAGAGAGCTAAAAATGAATGGGTAGATGGTGGTCGTTATTATGTTGATTCTGATGGAAAAAAGGTTAAAAGTGACTGGATTTATGATAAAAACTATGGATCCTATTATTATCTCACAGCAGAAGGCAGCTACGCTCGCAACAAATGGATAGGTAAATATTATCTCAAATCAGATGGTAAGATGGCCAAGAATGAATGGGTAGATGGTGGCCGTTATTATGTTGAATCAGACGGTAAAATGGCTAGGGACAAATGGGTAGATGGTGGCCATTACTATGTAGGAAACGATGGTGTGCGGCAACCAAAACCAGCAGCCGGGAATCCATACTCAGCAGCTTTAAAGACAGCACAAGATTATAATAGGATTCATTTGTCAAAAAAAAGAATTTATGAGATGTTAATTTATGAAGGTTTTAATAGTGACACTGCACAATATGCTATCAATCATTTGCAAGCAGACTATAAGGCGAATGCCTTAGCTCAAGCAAGAGGATACCGAAAACATAACAATTTCTCAAAAACGAAAATTTATGACTGGCTAACTTCTCCTAGTATTGACAAATTTACCAAAGAAGAAGCCAACTATGCCATTCAAAAACTTAATCTACCATCAGAAGGCAGCTATCCTCGCAATAAATGGGTAGGATACTATTATTATAAATCAGATGGAAAGTTGGCCAAGAATGAATGGGTAGATGGTGGCCGTTACTATGTTGAATCAGACGGTAAAATGGCTAGGGACAAATGGGTAGATGGTGGCCGTTACTATGTAGGAAACGATGGTGTGCGGCAACCAAAACCAGCAGCCGGGAATCCATACTCAGCAGCTTTAAAGACAGCACAAGATTATAATAGGATTCATTTGTCAAAAAAAAGAATTTATGAGATGTTAATTTATGAAGGTTTTAATAGTGACACTGCACAATATGCTATCAATCATTTGCAAGCAGACTATAAGGCGAATGCCTTAGCTCAAGCAAGAGGATACCGAAAACATAACAATTTCTCAAAAACGAAAATTTATGACTGGCTAACTTCTCCTAGTATTGACAAATTTACCAAAGAAGAAGCCAACTATGCCATTCAACATTTAGGTGACTAATTTTTACAAATAGTGAAGCAAATGAGATGTTTTAATTTTGGCTTGTAGCCTGCAAACCTTTGCACAAATCTAACGATTTTGTTATACTATATCTGTAAGCATTTTCAATTAAAAAGGAGAAGACGATGAGTCAAAAGATTATTGGGATTGACCTTGGTGGAACATCTATTAAGTTTGCAATTTTAACTCAAGAGGGAGAAATCCAAGAAAAATGGTCTATCAAGACTAACATTTTGGATGAGGGAAGTCATATCGTAGATGATATGATTGAGTCTATTCAACATCGTTTGGACTTGCTTGGATTGTCAGCTACGGATTTCCGAGGCATTGGAATGGGATCACCTGGTGTGGTTGACCGTGAAAAAGGGACTGTTATCGGTGCCTACAACCTCAACTGGAAAACCCTTCAACCAATCAAAGAAAAGATTGAAAAAGCCTTGGGGATTCCATTCTTCATCGATAATGATGCCAACGTAGCTGCTCTTGGTGAGCGCTGGATGGGTGCTGGTGACAACCAACCAGACGTTGTCTTTATGACACTTGGTACAGGTGTTGGTGGCGGTATCGTGGCAGAAGGCAAATTGCTTCACGGTGTTGCTGGTGCAGCAGGTGAGCTTGGTCACATCACTGTTGACTTTGACCAACCAATCGCATGTACCTGTGGTAAAAAAGGCTGTCTTGAGACAGTTGCTTCTGCAACAGGGATTGTCAACTTGACTCGTCGTTATGCTGATGAATACGAAGGCGATGCGGCCTTGAAACGCTTGATCGACGATGGAGAAGAAGTAACTGCTAAAACTGTCTTTGACCTTGCAAAAGAAGGGGACGACCTTGCTTTGATCGTTTACCGTAACTTCTCACGTTACTTGGGAATCGCTTGTGCCAATATCGGTTCCATCCTCAATCCTTCAACAATCGTTATCGGTGGTGGGGTGTCCGCTGCGGGAGAATTCCTTCTCCAAGGCGTTCAAAAGGTTTATGACGAAAATACCTTCCCACAAGTACGCACAACAACTAAATTAGCTCTTGCAACTCTAGGAAATGACGCTGGAGTTATTGGAGCAGCGTCGCTTGTATTGCAATAAGATAAAAAAGGGGGAAAAACACTACTTTAAAGCTAGTGATTTTCCTCCTTTCTTTTTTTATGCTATACTAGTTAGGACTATAAATGAGGTGATAGTAAATGACAAAAGCAGATACGATTTTTAAAGAGAATATTGAACGAATCCTCAAAGACGGTGTCTTTTCTGAGCAGGCACGTCCCAAGTATAAGGATGGGACCGTAGCCAACTCCAAGTACGTAACGGGTGCCTTTGCCGAGTATGACTTGGCTATGGGGGAATTTCCCATCACAACCTTGCGTCCCATTGCAATCAAATCCGCCATCAAGGAAGTACTCTGGATTTACCAAGACCAGTCTAATAGCCTAGAAGTGTTAAACAGTAAGTACAATGTTCACTACTGGAATGACTGGGAAGTGGGAGATACGGGAACCATCGGTGAACGCTATGGGGCGGTCGTTAAGAAACACGATATCATCAATAAGATTCTCAAGCAGTTGGAAGCCAATCCCTGGAACCGCCGCAATATCATCTCGCTCTGGGATTATCAAGCTTTTGAGGAGACAGATGGTCTTCTTCCATGCGCCTTTCAGACCATGTTTGATGTCCGTCGGGTTGATGGGGACATCTATCTGGATGCGACCTTGACCCAGCGTTCGAATGATATGCTGGTGGCCCACCACATCAATGCTATGCAGTATGTGGCTCTTCAAATGATGATTGCCAAGCATTTCGGATGGAAGGTTGGGAAGTTCTTCTACTTCATCAACAACCTTCATATCTATGATAATCAGTTTGAACAAGCAGAGGAATTGCTCCGCCGTGAGCCATCAAACTGCCAACCACGCTTGGTTTTAAATGTTCCTGATGGGACCAATTTCTTTGATATCAGAGCGGAGGACTTTGAGTTAGTTGACTATGATCCAGTCAAGCCACAACTGAAGTTTGATTTGGCTATTTAAGAAAATAAAAAAGAAGTTGAGATTTCTCAACTTCTTTTGTTGCTTAATGTGATACGCGGCGGCGAGCTGCTTTTTTGCGGTTTTCTTCGATGAAAGCTGCTTTTTGCTCTTCTGGCTCAATTACTTTCTTTTTAATTGCGTATACTGCACCTGCAACGGCAGCGACAGTTCCTGCGACACCTGTTACAAGACCTTTAGCGAATCCTTTAGCCATGAGTCTTCCTCCTTTATCTTCCCGATCAGCCAGGCTCCCCAAGTGGTAGCATTTTTCTGACTGACCTTTTTGTGATATAATAATAGTAACGAAAAAATGGAAATTTTTCAAGGAAAAAAGATGAAAACAAAAATAATTGTGATTGTTGGACCGACTGCTGTTGGGAAGACAGCCCTTGCTATTGAAGTGGCCAAGCGCTTTGGTGGAGAGGTGGTCAGTGGTGACAGTCAGCAAGTATACAGAAGGCTAGATATTGGGACGGCCAAGGCTAGCCCAGAGGAGCAAGCTGCAGTTCCTCATCATTTGATTGATGTCAGAGAGGTGACCGAGTTTTACTCGGCTTTTGATTTTGTTTCAGAAGCTAAGAAGGCTATTAAGGATATTCAAAGCCGTGGCAAGCTAGCCATTATTGCTGGTGGAACAGGGCTTTATGTCCAGAGTCTCTTAGAAGGCTACCATCTAGGTGGAGAGACACCTCATGAGGAGATATTAGCCTATCGAGCTAGTTTAGAGCCTTATTCAGATGAGGAATTAGCCCATCTCGTGAAGCAAGCAGGCCTTGAAATTCCCCAGTTTAACCGTCGTCGTGCCATGCGTGCCTTGGAAATCGCCCATTTTGGACAAGACTTGGAAAATCAAGAAAGTCCTTATGAACCACTGATTATCTGCTTAGATGATGAGCGTAGTCAGCTTTATGAACGTATCAACAACCGAGTGGATTTGATGTTTGAGGCTGGGCTTTTGGATGAGGCCAAGTGGTTGTTTGAGCATTATCCAGACGTACAGGCTGCTAAAGGCATTGGCTACAAGGAACTCTTTCCTTATTTTCGTGGGGAGCAGACTCTCGAGGAAGCCAGCGAGAGTCTCAAACAGGCGACTCGTCGTTTTGCTAAGCGTCAGCTGACCTGGTTCCGTAATCGCATGCAGGTGACCTTTTATCAGATCGGAGAGTCTGGCGTGAAGGAGCGCATTCTAAGCCAGATTGAGGAGTTTTTAGATGATTGAAACAGAGAAAAAAGAGGAACGTGTCCTACTCATTGGTGTTGAGCTACAAGGCATGGACAATTTTGACCTCTCTATGGAAGAGTTGGCCAGTCTGGCTAAGACAGCTGGGGCAGTCGTAGTCGATAGCTACAGACAAAAACGTGAAAAATATGATTCCAAGACTTTTGTTGGCTCTGGTAAGTTGGAAGAAATTGCTCGAATGGTGGATGCTGAGGAAATTACTACTGTCATCGTCAATAATCGCTTGACTCCACGGCAGAATGTCAATCTAGAAGAAGTTCTGGGTGTCAAGGTGATTGACCGTATGCAGTTGATTTTGGATATCTTTGCTATGCGGGCTCGAAGCCATGAAGGGAAACTCCAAGTCCACCTGGCCCAGCTCAAATATCTCTTGCCTCGCTTGGTTGGTCAAGGAATCATGCTCAGTCGTCAGGCTGGGGGAATTGGTTCCCGTGGTCCAGGTGAAAGCCAGCTGGAACTGAACCGTCGTAGTGTTCGAAACCAAATTACGGATATCGAGAGACAGCTTAAGGTGGTTGAGAAGAATCGAGCGACAGTCAGAGAAAAACGCTTGGAGTCGAGTACCTTTAAGATTGGCTTGATAGGCTACACCAATGCTGGGAAATCAACCATCATGAACACCTTGACCAGTAAGAGTCAGTATGAAGCAGATGAGCTGTTTGCGACCCTGGATGCGACGACGAAGAGCATCCATCTTGGGGGCAATCTACAGGTTACCTTGACTGATACTGTTGGCTTTATCCAAGATTTGCCAACAGAATTGGTGTCCAGTTTTAAGTCAACCTTGGAAGAAAGCAAGCATGTGGATCTTCTGGTTCATGTCATCGATGCCAGCAATCCTTATCACGAGGAACATGAAAAAACGGTTCTGTCTATCATGAAAGACTTGGATATGGAGGATATTCCTCGTCTGACCCTTTATAATAAAGCGGATTTGGTGGAGGATTTCACGCCTACCCAAACGCCGTATGCCCTCATTTCTGCCAAGTCCGAGGATAGTCGTGAGAATCTGCAGACTTTGTTTTTAGAGAAAATCAAGGAGATTTTTGAAGTCTTTACCCTGCGCGTGCCATTTTCGAAGTCCTACAAGATTCATGATTTGGAAAGTGTAGCGATTCTGGAAGAGCGCGATTATCAAGATGACGGTGAAGTGATTACAGGCTACATTTCTGAGAAAAATAAATGGAGGTTAGAGGAATTTTATGACTGATATAAAAATGTTGGCTCTAAAGTATGGGGGCTATACAAGTCTGGATAAGGTCTATCTAGATCAGCTTCTAGCTGGCAAAACAGAGCAAGAGCAGTTGGCTCTCATCACACCTCCTCCTAGTGTCGTTAATGCCTACTTTGCAGAACTCTACCAGAAAAAGAGTCCTGAAGCTGCGACGGATTATTTTGCAGAACTCAGTCATGAACTGAACCTCTACAATGCTGAGCCAAGTTTCACCTTTGAAAATAAGCCTTTTATTCGTCTTAATTTATCTGGCAAATCCTTTGGATTTTGCTATGAGAGTGAGGGCTTGGGGCGGATCTTCTCTGAAAATGAAGAGGAAATCTCGGATGACTTGCTTTTTGAGATTGCGCAAATTTTCCCTCATCAACTCGTCTTTGAAGAATCTGGAAAGATTTACATGAAGGATGCTGGAAATGAGGAAGTTGTTAGTGTAGAAAATCTCACAGCTTTGACAGATTTGGAAAGTTTAGCAGATGGCCGCAAGCGTCTCAAAGGCTACAGTCAAGAGGATTTACTGCAAGAAGCTGTTGCTTTTTCTGGCAGTCGCTATTTCCAATTGGAAAATCGCACAGCCATGTTATATATTGATTAATTAGAAAGTATCGAATGGATATTCAATTTTTAGGAACGGGGGCAGGTCAGCCCTCTAAAGCCCGCAACGTCTCTAGTCTCGCCCTGAAACTCTTGGACGAGATTAACGAAGTCTGGCTCTTTGACTGTGGCGAAGGAACGCAAAATCGCATTCTGGAAACCACGATTCGACCACGTAAGGTCAGCAAAATCTTTATCACTCACCTGCATGGAGACCATATCTTTGGCTTGCCAGGATTTCTCTCTAGCCGTGCCTTTCAGGCCAATGAAGAGCAGACAGATTTGGACATTTATGGACCTCAAGGGATCAAGTCATTTGTCTTAACCAGCCTTCGTGTGTCCGGTTCTCGCCTGCCTTACCGCATTCATTTTCATGAGTTTGACCAAGATTCTCTAGGGAAAATCCTTGAGACCGATAAATTCACAGTGTATGCAGAGGAGCTGGATCACACTATTTTCTGTGTTGGCTATCGTGTCATGCAAAAGGACTTAGAAGGTACCTTGGATGCTGAAAGACTTAAGGCTGCTGGTGTTCCATTTGGCCCGCTTTTTGGAAAAATCAAAAACGGTCAGGACGTTGTTCTTGAAGACGGTACTGAAATCAAAGCTGCTGACTATATCTCAGCGCCACGTCCAGGTAAGATTATCACCATTCTGGGTGATACCCGAAAAACCAATGCCAGTGTGCGTCTAGCTGTCAATGCCGATGTCTTGGTTCACGAGTCGACTTATGGCAAAGGAGATGAAAAAATTGCCCGCAACCACGGTCACTCAACCAATATGCAGGCAGCACAAGTAGCAGCAGAAGCAGGTGCAAAGCGCCTCTTGCTCAATCATATCAGTGCTCGTTTTCTCTCAAAAGATATCAGTCAGCTCAAGAAAGATGCAGCAACTGTTTTTGAAAATGTTCATGTGGTTAAAGACTTGGAAGAAGTTGAGTTATAATGTTATAGTTCGTTGAGAGGGAAATAAGATGACTGTTGAAAATCGTTTATTGGATAAAGCAGATTGGTATTTTAAGAATGCTTTAACCAACTACTTGCACAGCTATTCATTACAAAAAGAAGAGTTAACTCAAAAAGATGATCGGGAGATTTATCGTTGGGCTGCGAATCATATCGGTTTTTTCGTTACTTGGCTCATCCAGCATGATGCCAAAGAAATGATGTCTCCTGATGAAGAAACGGTATTCCAAAGTGTAAAAAACGAGCAAACTTTGGGTGTTGATTATCTTTTAGACTGGTGCGATGGTAAACTGGGAACAATGGATATCAAAAAGGATTTTCAGGATTTTGTAAATGACTATTATGAACATCAGTATATGGATGATTATTCCGAATTTGTAGTCAATGACTTGTATGACTTGCCTTTAGAATTTTTAGGTAGCTGGGAGGATTATCATCTGTTTGCTCCTGTCATTGATCAAGCCTATGCTCATTATTTAGCTGGAAAAAGATTTCATTAAATTGACCAACACTTTGAAAGGAATAGAGATGCGCACCATCATCATCACTGGGGCAAGCGGTGGCTTAGCCCAAGAAATGGTCAAACTCTTACCAAATGACCAACTCATCTTACTAGGTAGAAACAAGGAAAAACTAGCCCAGCTCTACGGAAATCATCCTAATGTGGAATGGTTTGAAATTGACATTACTGATGACTCAGCCCTAGAAACCCTGGTAGTTGACCTCTATCTCCGTTATGGAAAGATTGATGTCTTGATTAACAATGCTGGATATGGAATTTTTGAAGATTTCTACCAGATCTCTGATAAAGAAATTCACCAGATGTTTGAGGTCAATACCTTTGCTCTGATGAATCTGTCTCGTCGTCTTGTAGCTCGTATGAAGGAAAGTCGAAAAGGGCATATCATCAATATCGTCAGCATGGCAGGTTTGATAGCGACTAGCAAGTCTAGTCTTTACTCAGCAACCAAGTTTGCGGCTATTGGTTTTTCCAACGCTCTACGCCTCGAACTCATGCCTTATGGAGTCTATGTGACAACAGTCAATCCAGGACCAATCCGAACAGGATTTTTTGACCAAGCAGACCCAGATGGGAGCTACCTCAAGTCTGTTGACCGCTTTCTCTTAGAACCAGATGCAGTCGCTAGAAAGATTGTCAAAATTATAGGAAAAAACAAACGGGAACTCAATCTCCCAATTTTGTTGACCCTAGCCCATAAGTTTTATATCCTCTTTCCCAAGCTAGCCGATAAGTTGGCAGGGGGAATCTTTAATTATAAGTAAAAGGAGTTCCTTATAAAAGGAACTTCTTTTATAATATTGAACTGAGAGTCAAAAATTTGTTTGTTTTTGTTCTAAATCTACATTCACTTTTTTCGAATCTTCTACAAATTTTAGAAAAAACAATCAAAAATATGATTTTTTGTGTTTAGGGTATTGAAATTTCCTATATTATTTTATAAAATAAGGGTAAAAGGCTATGAAAAAGTAATACGCTTACAAGGAAATGGAAGCGGTTACTGAAGGAGGATTTTATGGAAAAAGGCCATTGGAATCGTAAAAGAGTCTACAGCATTCGTAAGTTTGCCGTAGGAGCTTGCTCTGTCATGATTGGAACCTGTGCGGTTCTATTTGGAGGAAGTGTCATTGGAGAATCACCAGTTTTCGCCGATGAAACTCCTATTGCGCACACTGTGGAACAAGCAAAAGAGGAAAGTCCGGCAGTGGAGAAAAAAGAAGATCAAGCTGTAGCAGAGCACAAGGATGTTGCAAGTGTCGATCAAAGTCAAGCTGCTCCAATTGAAGCAAGCAAAGCAGAGAAGAA
This sequence comes from Streptococcus oralis, assembly GCA_963527085.1. Lineage (GTDB taxonomy): Bacteria > Bacillota > Bacilli > Lactobacillales > Streptococcaceae > Streptococcus > Streptococcus oralis_CV. Next base: position 10,717 of record CAURRB010000016.1, on the reverse strand, counting down.
AGAAGAGGAACCTGTAGCTCCAAAAGAGGAGAAAGCGTCAGTAAAACCTGAAGAAACAGCTCCAAAGGTAGAATCTCAAGCTTCAAGTCAGGAAAAGCCTGTCAAGGAAGATTTGAAAGCTGCGACAAATGAAGAAGTGAATCAAATGATTGAAGATAGAAAAGTGAATTTTAATCAAAATTGGCACTTTAAACTCAATGCGAATCCTAAAGAAGCTGTGAAATCAGATGCCGATGTATCAACATGGCAAAAATTGGATCTCCCACACGACTGGAGTATCTTTAATGATTTTGACCATCAGTCACCTGCCCAAAACGAAGGTGGACAGCTCAATGGTGGTGAAGCTTGGTATCGCAAGACCTTTAAACTTGATGAAAAAGATCTCAAGAAGAATGTTCGTGTGACCTTTGATGGGGTCTACATGGATTCTCAAGTCTATGTCAATGGCCAGTTAGTGGGACATTATCCAAACGGTTATAACCAGTTCTCATACGATATTACCAAATACCTTCACAAAGATGGTCGTGAGAATGTGATTGCTGTCCATGCGGTTAACAAACAGCCAAGTAGCCGTTGGTACTCAGGTAGTGGTATCTACCGTGATGTAACCTTGCAAGTGACTGATAAGGTTCATGTTGAAAAAAATGGAACAACTATCTTAACACCAAAACTAGAACAACAGCAACATGGCAAGGTTGAAACGCATGTGGCCAGCAAAATCGTCAATACAGATGATAAAGACCATGAACTGGTGGCAGAGTATCAAATCGTTGAACGTGGTGGTCAGGCTGTAACAGGTTTGGTTCGTACAGCGAGCCGTACCTTGAAAGCACATGAATCAACAAGTCTTGATGCGATTTTAGAAGTTGAACAACCAAAACTCTGGACAGTTTTAAATGACAAACCTGCCTTGTACGAATTGATTACGCGTGTTTACCGTGATGGTCAATTGGTTGATGCTAAGAAGGATCTGTTTGGTTACCGTTACTATCATTGGACTCCAAATGAAGGTTTCTCTTTGAATGGTGAACGCATTAAATTCCATGGTGTTTCCTTGCACCATGACCACGGAGCGCTTGGAGCAGAAGAAAATTATAAAGCAGAATACCGTCGTCTCAAACAAATGAAGGAGATGGGCGTTAACTCCATCCGTACAACTCATAACCCTGCAAGTCCACAGACCTTGCAAATCGCAGCAGAACTTGGTTTGCTGGTTCAGGAAGAGGCCTTTGATACGTGGTATGGTGGCAAGAAACCATATGACTACGGACGTTTCTTTGAAAAAGATGCCACTCACCCAGAAGCTAGAAAAGGTGAAAAATGGTCTGACTACGATCTTCGTACCATGGTCGAAAGAGATAAAAATAACCCAGCTGTCTTCATGTGGTCTATTGGAAACGAAATCGGTGAAGCCGATGGTAAACCTCATTCTCTAGCAACGGTTAAACGCTTAGTAAAAGTGATTAAAGATGTTGATACTACACGTTATGTTACCATGGGAGCAGATAAGTTCCGCTTTGGTGATGGTAGTGGTGATCATGAGAAAATTGCTAATGAACTGGATGCAGTTGGTTTCAACTATTCAGAAGACAACTACAAGAAACTTCGTGCGAAACATCCAAACTGGTTGATTTATGGTTCGGAAACATCTTCAGCTACCCGTACACGTGGAAGTTACTATCGCCCTGAACAGGAATTGAAACATAGTAACGGACCTGAGCGTCATTACGAACAGTCTGACTATGGTAATGACCGAGTTGGCTGGGGTAAAACGGCAACAGATTCATGGACCTTTGACCGTGACAACGCTGGTTATGCTGGACAGTTTATCTGGACAGGTACGGACTATATCGGTGAACCTACACCATGGCACAACCAAAACCAAACTCCCGTTAAGAGCTCTTACTTTGGTATCGTAGATACAGCCGGTATTCCAAAACATGACTTTTATCTTTACCAAAGCCAATGGGTTTCTGCCAAGAAGAAACCAATGGTTCACCTTCTTCCTCACTGGAACTGGGAAAATAGAGAATTGGCATCGAAAGTTGAAGATTCAGACGGAAAAATCCCAGTTCGTGCCTACTCAAACGCTGCAAGCGTTGAATTGTTCTTGAACGGTCAATCTCTCGGTGTTAAAAAGTTCAACAAAAAACAAACCAGTGATGGCCGTACCTACCAAGAAGGTGCCAATGCTAAGGAACTCTATCTTGAGTGGAAGGTTGCTTATCAACCAGGTACTTTGGAAGCTGTAGCTCGCGATGAAGCTGGAAAAGAAATTGCACGTGACAAGATTACCACTGCAGGTCAACCAGCAGGTGTTCGTCTCGTCAAGGAAGAACACGCAATCGCAGCAGATGGAAAAGACTTGACCTACATCTACTACGAAATCGTAGATAGTGAAGGAAATGTGGTACCAACTGCCAATAATCTGGTTCGCTTCCAATTGCATGGACAAGGTCAACTGGTCGGTGTCGATAATGGGGAACAAGCCAGTCGTGAACGCTATAAGGCACAACCAGATGGTTCTTGGATTCGCAGAGCCTTTAACGGTAAAGGGGTTGCCATTGTTAAATCAACTGAGCAAGCAGGTAAATTCACTCTAACAGCCCATTCAGATCTCTTGAAATCTGGTCAAGTAACGGTCTTTACTGGTAAAAAAGAAGGCCAAGAAAAGACCGTTCTCGGAACAGAAGTACCAAAAGTACGTACTGTTATTGAGAAAGAGCCAAAAATGCCGAAGACAGTCGGTTTTATCTACAGTGATGGCAGTCGTGAAAAACGTCCAGTAACTTGGTCTTCAGTTGATGTGAGCCAAGCAGGAGTTGTGACTGTTAAAGGTATGGCAGACGGACGCGAAGTTGAGGCCCGTGTCGAAATTCTAGCAATCGCAAATGAGCTTCCAACTGTTAAGCGTGTTGCTCCAGGAACAGACTTGAGCGCTGTTGACAAATACGTTTCTATTGCTGTTACGGATGGAAGCGTACAAGAATACGAAGTTGATAAGTGGGAGATTTCGGAAGCCGATAAAGCTAAACTGTCAGTTGCAGGATCACGTATTCAAATGACTGGTCAACTGGGTGGTGAGACTATTCACGCTACCCTTGTGGTAGAAGAAGGTAATCCTGCGGCTCCTGCAGTACCAAATGTAACTGTTGGTGGCGAATCTGTCACTGGTCTTACTAGTCAAAATCCAATGCAATATCGAACTCTTGCTTACGGTGCATCCTTGCCAGAAGTTGTAGCAAGTGCTGAAAATGCGGATGTTACAGTAGTCCAAGCAAGTGCAGCAAACGGCATGCGTGCAAGCATCTATGTTCAACCAAAAGATGGTGGACCTCTTCAAACCTATGCAATTCAGTTCCTCGAAGAAGCACCAAAAATTGCCCATTTGAGCCTACAAGTGGAGAAAGCTGACGGTCTTAAAGAAGACCAAACAGTGAAATTGTCTGTACTCGCTCACTATCAAGACGGAACACAAGCAGTTTTACCAGCTGATAAAGTAACCTTCTCTACAAGTGGTGAAGGGGAAGTCGCAGTTCGTAAAGGAATGCTTGAGTTACATAAGCCAGGAGCAGTCACTCTGAAAGCGGAATATGAGGGAGCTAAAGGCCAAGTTGAACTCACTATCCAAGCCAATACTGAGACGAAGGTTGCGCAATCTATCCGTCCAGTAAATGTAGTGACAGACTTGCATCAAGAACCTACTCTTCCAACAACAGTAACTGTTGAGTATGACAAAGGTTTCCCTAAAACTCATAAAGTCATTTGGCAAGCTATTCCGAAAGAAAAACTAGACCACTATCAAACCTTCGAAGTTCTAGGTAAAGTTGAAGGAATTGACCTTGAAGCACGTGCTAAAGTCTCTGTAGAAGGTATTGTTTCGGTTGAAGAAGTCAGCGTGACAACACCAATCGCAGAAGCACCACAATTACCAGAAAGCGTTCGTACCTATGATTCAAATGGTCACGTTTCATCAGCTAAGGTTACTTGGGATACGATTCGTCCAGAGCAATACGCCAAGGAAGGTGTCTTTACAGTTAATGGTCGCCTAGAAGGTACGCAATTAACAACTAAACTTCATGTTCGCGTATCTGCTCAAACTGAGAAGGGAGCAAACATTTCTGACCAATGGACAGGTTCAGAATTGCCACTGGCCTTTGCTTCAGACTCAAATCCAACTGATCCTGTTTCAAACGTCAACGATAAATTGATTTCCTTTAATGACCGCCCAGCTAACCGTTGGACAAACTGGAACCGTACTAATCCAGAAGCTTCAGTTGGTGTCCTATTCGGAGATTCAGGTATTTTGAGCAAACGTTCAGTTGATAATCTAAGTGTCGGATTCCACGAAGACCACGGAGTTGGTGTACCGAAGTCTTATGTGATTGAATATTATGTCGGTAAGACCGTTCCAACAGCCCCTAAAAACCCTAGCTTTGTAGGTGAGGAAAACCATGCCTTTAATGATCCTGCAAACTGGAAAGAGGTAAGCAATCTCAAAGCACCAGCTCAATTAAAAGCTGGAGAAATGAATCATTTCAGCTTTGATAAAGTTGAGACCTATGCGGTTCGCATTCGTATGGTTCGACTTGATAGCAAGAAAGGAACGTCTATCACAGAAGTACAAATCTTTGCAAAACAAGTCGCAGCAGCCAAACAAGGACAAACGAGAATCCAAGTTGACGGTAAAGACTTAGCAAACTTCAACCCTGATTTGACAGACTACTACCTTGAGTCTGTAGATGGAAAAGTTCCTGCAGTAACAGCAAGTGTTAGCAACAATGGTCTCGCTACCGTCGTTCCAAGTGTTCGTGAAGGTGAGCCAGTTCGTGTTATCGCGAAAGCTGAAAATGGGGACATCCTAGGAGAATACCGTCTACACTTTACAAGCAATAAAGACTTGCTCTCTCGTAAACCAGTTGCCGCGGTCAAACAAGCTCGCTTGCTACAAGTAGGGCAACCGCTTGAATTGCCAACGAAGGTTCCTGTTTACTTCACAGGTAAAGACGGTTACGAAACAAAAGACTTGGCAGTTGAATGGGAAGAAGTTCCAGCAGAAAAGCTGACAAAAGCAGGTCAATTTACCGTTCGAGGCCATGTCCTAGGTAGTGATCTTGTTGCTGAGTTCACTGTACGAGTGACAGACAAACTTAGTGAAGCTCTATCAAATAACCCAGAGTATGATGAAAATAGTAACCGCGCCTTTGCTTCAGCCACTAATGACATTGATAGAAACTCCCATGACCGTGTGGACTATCTCAATGACGGAAATCATTCAGAAAATCGTCGTTGGACAAACTGGTCTCCAACACCATCTTCTAATCCAGAAGTATCAGCAGGTGTGATCTTCCGTGAAAATGGTAAGATTGTAGAACGGACTGTAGCGCAAGCCAAACTTCACTTCTTTGCAGATAGTGGTACAGATGCCCCATCTAAACTCGTTTTGGAACGTTATATTGGCCCAGAGTTTGAAGTGCCTACCTACTATTCTAACTACCAAGCCTACGATGCAGCTCATCCATTTAACAATCCAGAAAATTGGGAAGCTGTGCCTTATCGTGCGGATAAAGACATCGCAGCTGGTGATGAAATCAACGTAACATTTAAAGCTGTCAAAGCCAAAGCCATGAGATGGCGTATGGAGCGCAAAGCGGATAAGAAGGGTGTTGCGATGATTGAGATGACCTTCCTTGCACCGAGTGAATTGCCTCAAGAAAGTACCCAATCAAAAATTCTTGTGGATGGAAAAGAACTTCCTGACTTCGCTGAAGATCGTCAAGACTACCAAATCACCTATAAAGGTCAACATCCAAAAGTCTCAGTCGAAGAAAGTAATCAAGTAGCTTCAACAGTTGTAGATAGCGGAGACGATAGCCTTCCAGTACTTGTTCGCCTTGTTTCAGAAAGTGGAAAACAAGTCAAGGAATACCGTATCCAGTTGACTAAGGAAAAACCAGTTTCTGAGAAGACTGTTGCTGCTGTACAAGAAGATCTTCCAAAACTCGAATTTGTTGAAAAAGATTTGGCCTACAAGACAGTTGAGAAAAAGGATTCAACACTGTATCTAGGTGAAACACGTGTAGAACAAGAAGGAAAAGTTGGTAAGGAACGGATCTTCACAGCGGTTAATCCTAGTGGAAGTAAGGAAGAAAAAATCCGTGAAGTGGTAGAGGCTCCGACAGACCGCATCGTCTTGGTTGGAACTAAACCAGGAACCTCCCTTCCAGAAGATGAAGTGAAGAACCTAGTCCTTAACAGACCAGAACTTGTAATCGAAGAAGAAACAATTGATTTCAAGGTTCAGGAACAAAAGAATGATCAGCTTCCAGCGGGTCAAACTCGTGTTCTCCAAGAAGGTCAAAAAGGTATCCGTGTTCACTTGATCGAAGTTGAAAATGGCAAGCGTCAGCTTAAAGAAACTTACGATAAAGTCGCTGCTCAAGATCGTATAGTAGAAGTTGGCACTAAACCAGGAACTTCTCTTCCAGAAGATGAAGTGAAGAACCTAGTCCTTAACAGACCAGAACTTGTAATCGAAGAAGAAACAATTGATTTCAAGGTTCAGGAACAAAAGAATGATCAGCTTCCAGCGGGTCAAACTCGTGTTCTCCAAGAAGGTCAAAAAGGTATCCGTGTTCACTTGATCGAAGTTGAAAATGGCAAGCGAATTGAAAAAGAAAGCTATGATAAAGTCATGGCTCAAGATCGCATTGTAGAAGTTGGTACGGCTAGTGAAACAACTAAACCAGTACCTCAAGAATCTACAAAACCACAAGTATCAGAAAAAGCAGATACAAAAGAAATCTCCTCAAGTGAAGCTAGTCATGTTCAAGAAGAACAGTTACCAAATACAGGAAGTGCAGAAAGTCAAGCAGCTCTAGCAGCAGGTTTAGCTCTTCTTGGCTTGAGTGCAGGTCTAGTGGCCACTAAAGGCAAAAAAGAAGACTAGAATGAATCAGTATTTCTTCTAATTGTATCTCAAAAAGACCAGGGAAACCTGGTCTTTTTAATAGGCAGAAGTACTTTCTCTAGAGCAATTTAACGTTTGTGAAATCAGATTACCAAAATGATAAAAACACTATCTGGTATCGAAAACGAGATGAACTTATTTTTTAAAAAATGGCGGTAAAATATACCAGATTTTGTTTCGATGATAGGAGAAGAAAAGATACAAAGCGGTTAATATACGGATGTGAAAAAGTCGATTTCAACCTGTAAGAAAAAATTGGATTTTTTTTATAAAAATTTGCTTGATAGTTCTAGCCTTTTTCTTCATAGTATGATAAAATGTGGATGTAATGTGGCTAATAATTTTCGCTTGAAAAAGGAGAATGGTGATTAGTTGGGGACAATCATTTAGTTTACTATTACATTGTACATTTACAACTGAATATTATAAGAAAGGAAGATTAAATGAACAAGAAAATAAGATCTTGGATTCAGATCCTTATTCTTTGTTTGGGAGTTATTCTCCAATCATTTGCCCCTCTGACGCAAGTACATGCGACAGAGTATAATGATGTGATCACTAGTGTTGGTGTTGAAAACAGATCTGGTGAAGCTTTAACGCAAGGGTTGGATATTTGGCAAGAATTCCGTCTTACTGCAGATTTTGTTTTGCCAGATAATACGGTGCATGAAGGTGATACAACAACACTTCAATTGCCATCAGAGATTACATTTTCAAACTCTTCAGACATTGAATTACGAGATGCTTCTAACAATCTTGTAGCTACTGGTCGTTTAGATGCAGCTAGCAAAACGATTACTCTAACTTACACAAAGTTTGTTGAGAATAATTCTGGCGTTAGGGGGAAATTCTTTGTCTATGTTCGAGTTGACCATGATGTTGTTTCAGAAGAAAAAGACATTGATGTCAATATTACTGTAGGACATAGAGTTCTATTTGCAGGGAAAATCCGTTACAACGGCCCTCCAGGGAAATACGACTCTAAAATTGAAAAGAGTTCCTTCCAATACAAGGATGACGAGAAAAATGTAATCCGTTATAACATTACTGTAAACCGCAATATGGCGAACTACAGTGATGTCACTATCAAAGATGCTTTCTCTTCTCCAAATATGACCTTCCTACCAGATACTTTTCGTATTTACAAAGTAGATTGGAGTTGGAATAACGGAGACTGGAAATGGACTAATGCTCAGGATATGACCGAAACCTTTAAAAACCAACTAGTGGTAAATGCGAATGGTGATGGTTTCACCCTTCCTTTAGGAGATACTAATGGTTTTGGTTATATGATCGAGTATCGAGCTAAAGCGAATTATGATCTAGTTGATGGTGAGGAAATCACGAACGTAGCCAACATGAGCTACAATGGTAGTGAGAATGAACAATCAACAAGCACACGTACCTACCAGATTGCAGGTGGTGTTGCGGAAGGATATGTTTTCACCATTAAAATTCATAAGGTAGACGAAGCAGGCCAACCTTTGCAAGGTGCAGTTTTTGAAGTAATTCGTGATCGTAACCAAGCTGTTGTTGGACGATTGACAACAGATTCTGATGGTAACGCTAGTGTAGGCAAATTGTTGCGAGACAACTATACAATTCGTGAAGTAACTGCTCCTCTTGGCTATGACAAATTAACTGAAGATATTAAAATTTCTCCAGATGAGTTTGGTTCAGACAAATCAGTAGAACGTCGAATTGAAAATAAGAAGACACCTCCGAAGACTCCAACTGAAAAAGAGATTACTTTCAAAAAGGTGGATCCAAATGGAAAAGAAATTCCAGGAGCGGAACTGAAAATCTATAGTGGAGATACAGTCAATCTTGAAGAGGCACCTGTTGCAGACTGGACTACTGTAGCTGACACTTCTAAAGTGATTAAGCTGGCACCAGGGACCTACACTCTAAGAGAGTTCGATGCTCCAGAGGGATATCAAATTGTAGGAGATATTACTTTTACTGTTAATGCTGACGGTTCTATCACTATTAAGAATAAGGGAGCTGATGACACTGTTCTTGCAGCTGGTCCAGTTCTGACTATTACCGATAAAGAGGATACTAGTCCAAAACCAATTACCTTCAGTAAGGTAAACCTTGGAGGGAATGAAATCGCTGGTGCACAGATTAAGATCTACAAGGGCGACAAGGCAGAAGGCACAGCCGTAGAAAGCTGGACTTCAACTGACCAACCTAAGCAACTGAATCTTGAACCAGGCATCTACACTTTCCATGAGGAAGCAGCCCCAACTGGTTACCTCAAAGTAACGGATATCACTTTCCAAGTTAAACCTAACGGTACTGTTGAAGTGACAAAAGTAGGTGAAAAAGATTCTAAAGGTGAAGACAATCGTGTTGTAGCCCAAAATTCAACTCTGACAGTTACTGATAAAGATGACGATGTAGCTCGTAAAATCACGTTCAGTAAAATTAGTCTTGGTGGGGTTGAAATCGCAGGAGCACAAATCAAGATCTTCAAAGGCGATAAGGCAGAAGGCACAGCCGTAGAAAGCTGGACTTCAGAAGCTGGTAAGTCTAAAGAATTGAGCTTAGCACCAGGTACATACACTTTCCATGAGGAAGCAGCCCCAACTGGTTACCTCAAAGTAACGGATATCACTTTTAAAGTTAACTATGACGGAACAGTTAAAGTGACGAATGTTGGTACTAAGGATGCTAAAGGCGAGGACAATACTGTCGTAACCGATGGTTCAACAATCAAAGTCACTGATAAAGATGATGATCTTCCACGTAAGATTACCTTCAGTAAGGTTAGCCTTGGTGGAACAGAAATCGCTGGCGCACAAATCAAGATCTACAAGGGCGATAAGGCAGAAGGCACAGCCGTAGAAAGCTGGACTTCAGAAGCTGGTAAGTCTAAAGATCTCAACTTGGCCCCAGGTACTTACACCTTCCATGAGGAAGCAGCCCCAACAGGTTACCTCAAAGTAACGGACATCACTTTCCAAGTCAAACATGACGGCACAGTGGAAGTGACCAACGTTGGTGAAAAAGACTCTAAGGGTGAAGACAACAAGGTCGTAACCAACGGCTCAACTGTTACAGTAACGGATAAAGACGATGATAGTCCAAAAGCCATTACTTTCAGTAAAGTTAACCTTGGTGGTACAGAAATTGCAGGAGCTCAAATCAAGATCTACAAGGGCGATAAGGCAGAAGGCACAGCCGTAGAAAGCTGGACATCTGAAGCTGGTAAGTCTAAAGAGCTCAACTTGGCCCCAGGTACTTACACCTTCCATGAGGAAGCCGCTCCAACTGGTTACCTCAAAGTAACAGATATTACTTTCAAAGTGAAAACTGACGGAACAGTAGAAGTAACCAATGTCGGCGAGAAAGACTCTAAGGGTGAAGACAACAAGGTCGTAACCAACGGCTCAACTGTTACAGTAACGGATAAAGACGATGATAGTCCAAAAGCCATTACTTTCAGTAAAGTTAACCTTGGTGGAACAGAAATCGCAGGAGCTCAAATCAAGATCTACAAGGGCGACAAGGCAGAAGGCACAGCCGTAGAAAGCTGGACTTCAGAAGCTGGTAAGTCTAAAGATCTCAACTTGGCACCAGGTACTTATACCTTCCATGAGGAAGCAGCTCCAACAGGTTACCTCAAAGTAACAGATATTACTTTCAAAGTGAAAACTGACGGAACAGTAGAAGTAACCAATGTCGGCGAGAAAGACTCTAAGGGTGAAGAAAACAAAGTTGCCACAAACGGTTCAACTGTAA
>CAURRB010000015.1:0-33278 GCA_963527085.1 Streptococcus oralis | reverse complement strand
TTGTCGCAATGGCATTGAAATTCCATTTGCGTTCGTCATAGACTTCCTTAAAGTATGGTACCAAGGTATCTCCCACATAAGCAGAAGTACCAGCACCCGTCAAGATGACCTTGATATAGTCATGTTTATCAGCGATACCTTTCAGAAAGGCTGCAATTTCTTCCCGTTTCGCTTGGTAGGCTTCAAAAGCTTCTTTCCATACATCAGGCTGTTGGTAGATTTCACGAGTCGTGATTTCTGCACCCAGTTCAAGTAATTCTTCTTTTGTGTAATTTAGCATAGAGTTCCTCTAATCTATTGTTGTTTCATTCCTATTGAAAATATGGGAATGGGAGTGACTCCCATTCCCATGTATATTCTATATAAGATGCTCTAAGTCACATCTTATTCATCTTCGTCATCATCGAAGCCCGCTAACAAATCATTGACTTTCACAATACTTTCTGCAGCACGGCTCTTGTAGTCCGCATCTGCACCTGTAAGGCTGGCATTGATAAATTCAATCACCATTGGAAGATTCATCCCTGCGTAGAGTTCAATGTCGCGACCTTCCATGATCAAACGGCTTACCACGTTACATGGTGTTCCACCGAGAAGATCCGCAAAGACTAGGAAATCATCCAATCCTTCAATAGCAGCTTCAAATTTTGCAGTAAATTCTTCTGGACCATCTTCTGGAAGAAGAGCCACTGCATGAATGTTGTCTTGTGGACCCATGATCATTTCAGTGCTACCTTTAAGTTCTTCACAGAAACGACCATGACTCACCAAAATTAATGATTTGCTCATAAATTATGCGCCCATTCCAAGCAAGAATTTACCGATGAATGAAAGACCTACTGCAAGAACGATAATGATACCGATCGCTTTAGTAGAGTTCATACCTTTCTTACCAAGCAACCAGAAGATAAAGGCAGTAAAGATTGCTGGAAGCAAGCGTGGGAAGATTGAGTTCAAGATGTCTTGGAAGTCAATCATCTTTTCACCGATTGGCAATTTGTAAGAAATGTCAAAGTTGATCATTGTTGCTACAAGAGCACCCATCATGAAGACACCAAGTACAGATGCAGCGTCAATCAAAGCTGTCAAAGTACTTTGCATGTTGTTGATAAGGTTAACCCCTTCTTTGTAGGCAAATTCCAATTGTTTCCAACGGAAGATGTCATAAGCAACTGCAACTGCGATCCAAAGGAAGATACCCCATGGTTGGCCAGCGATAGCCATAGTTGCTGCGATAGATCCCATGATAGCAGGTACAAGTGAACCAAAGATTGTATCTCCAAGAGGAGCGAATGGTCCCATCAAACCTGTCTTGATACCGTTAACGGCATCTTTTGAACCTACACCATCTTTTTCTTCCATGGCAAGGTCAAAACCAGCGATAATTGTGTGGAAGAATGGTGAAGTATTGAAGAATTGAGTATGAACTTTCATCATTTCTTTCAATTCAGGAGTTCCATCCCCATACATTTTACGCAATTGAGGCAAGATCATGTAAAGGTAACCAGAAGCTTGCATACGTTCATAGTTCCAACCTAATTGGAAAGTAAACAAGCTACGTTTGTTGATTTGATTAAAATCTTCTTTTGTAAGTTTGTAATTAGAATTCGTCATCTTCGATTTCCCCACTTTCTGATGGTGTAGAAGGTGCTGCTACAGCTACTTTTTGGCTGTTCTTAAAGTGAACAACTGCAAGGAAGATACCTACGATAGAGATACCGATCATAGACAAACCTTTGAAGTTGTTCACAAAAGCAATTTTTTCAGCAACATCTTTAGGTAGAGTACCGATAATACCTGCAACAGCTCCACCAAGACCTGTTACATATGAGTAAAGAACAGTCAACATAGCTGTCAAACCAAATCCCATTGCAAGGTAGTGAAGGTTACGTTTAACTGGAAGGTAACGAAGCAAGATTGCAAATCCAAGACCTGGAAGCATACGACCTGCAAGTGTCAAACCATCTGCAACCCATTGGTATTGTTTAACCAAATCTACTACTGATTGTACAAATGCACCACCAAAGGCAAGGGCAAAGAAGACTGGAAGGGCACGAGAAAGAGCCCATGGAAGAGCACCAAGAAGGTAGTTGCGTTCGATTGCTTTATAGTCAAAGCGTTCGATCGCAGCATCAATACGGTGTGCGAAGAAAGTAGTTGTCATACGTCCAAGAACGTCGAAGTATGTCAAAAGTGCTGCTACTGGTACAGCGATTGTTGTAATCGCAAGGTCTGTATCAATACCTTGAGAGATAGAGAATGCTGTTGCAAGAACCGCACCAGAAGTTGCGTCGATACGAGAAGCACCACCGAAGGTACCAACCCCGAGAACGAACAACTGCAAGCTACCACCGATAAACAAACCAGTTGTCACATCTCCCATGATCAAACCAGTAATGAAACCAGCGAATACAGGGGAACCTGCAGATGAAACGATTGTCAACTCATCACAGATTTGATAAGCTGAGTACAAAGTGAGAAGTAAAATTTGCCACCATTGTATCATAACAATGACCTCCTAAAAATTTTTTCCTATTTTAATAAGCTCAAAAAGTCTGAAACTGGATCATTTGGAACCATTTGAGCAGTGAGTTTCACACCTTTTTCTGCTAGTTTGTGGAAATCTTCCACATCCTTGTCTACCACGTTGATAGAACGTGTGATAGAGCGAGTTTCTGGTGTTTGAGACATATTGCCGACGTTGAGTGTTTCAAGTGGAACACCTGCTTCGACCAAACCAAGGAAACGGTCTGGTTTACGTGCAACGATAAAGAGACGTTGGCTATCGTATTTACCAGCAAGGATATTCGCTGCCGCTTTCTCAATTGGCAAGATACTAAGTTTCACACCTGGTGGTGTAGCAAGTTTCAAGCCGCTCTTTTCAATATCGTTGTTAACGACCTCATCGTCTACAACCATAATGCGCGAAACGTTTAGTTTCCCTGCCCAAAGATTGGCTACTTGACCGTGGATCAAACGTCCATCGATACGGCATCCTACAATTGTCATAAGTTTTCCCCCTTTATGTGTTTTAGTGTAGGTTTACGAGTTAAATGAATCTCTTCTTTATATTCGCCCTCAGTTTCAAAGATGATGATGCGGTTAGCACCTTCCTTGAGATAGCTATGAGGGATATAAAGTGAGAGGGTCGGGCCGACGTTCCAGAAACGCCCTAGGTGACGCCCGTTGACAAAGGCAACTCCCTTACCAAACTCAGACAAGTCTAAGTAGGTATCCTTAGGCTCTTCAACAGTAAAGTCGAAAGCGTAAAAGGCTGGTTGTCCTTCTGTCCATCCTTTTGAAAAATCAATTTTCTCAGGATTATCCAATGGTAGTGGATATTGTTTCCAATTCAGTAAGAAATGTAGATCCTTGCAGACACCTGTACGAATTCCTTTACGCTGCGTATCTGCCAAGAACTTATGTCCGTAGTTGACACGCCCCATATTTTCAATCAAGATGTCAATCTCTGAAAAGCCTTCTCGATTGCCCTGACAGTAGATATCTTCACCAATCTCTGTCTGGTATTGAGTAGCAATCCATTGACCATCTACAAAGAGTTGAGCTCGGTCACGTCCATCGATGATACGGAGACGTTCATCTTCTGCATCCCAACTTGCCTCCGTGCGGTAGAGAAGGTAGCCATAACTTTGACCAAGTTCTTCCATCGCTTTTGGATAGAGGCTTTCAGTAGGACTAGAGAGACTATCCAGAGTTTCAAACAAGGAAACTTTTTCGACCAATGGAATGGACCCTATCTCCATGCTTTCCTTATAGAGTGGTTCCAACTGTGGATACTCTGGGAAGTGGGTTGCCATCATCTTCTTGACTGCTAAGTATTTAGCAGTTGGATTTCCTTCTTCATCGAGAAGGGCATCATAGTCGTAAGATGTGACTTGCGGCAAATCCAGAGTTCCTCGAGCCGAGCAACCATTCATGAAACCAAAGTTTGTACCACCATGGAACATGTAAAGGTTGATAGAGCCTTGCTCCAATACCTCTCGAACAGCTTCTGCCAATTCTTTAGGATCACGAGTGATGATGGGTTCTTTCCAACGGTTGAACCAACCATCCCAGAATTCCATACACATGAGGGGCCATTTCTTGCCATGCTCATCAAAGAATTCCTGCATCTGTGAAAAGTTGTACGGAGCTTTAGAACCGAAGTTTCCTGTCACAAAGAGGTCGTCTTCGATCAAGGTTCCGGCTTTCAGAGTAGCCCTCCATGGGCCATCTGAAGTAAAGAGTGGGCAATCAATCCCTCGGTCTTCCATCAATTTTCGAATTGCTCGTAGATAAGACTTATCTTCTCCATAAGAGCCATATTCATTTTCGACTTGCATCATGAGAATGTTTCCGCCGTTATCCAACAAGCGAGGCACAAGCCTTGGCAATAATTGGTCATAATAGCGAGCAACAGCCTCGATGTAGGCCGGGTCGGACGAGCGAATTCGCATGTCCTTTGTCAAGAGCCAAGCCGGCAAGCCACCAAATTCCCATTCCGCACAAATAAATGGAGACGGGCGTACAATGGCATAGAGACCTAGATCTTGTGCAATTTGAAGAAATCTCTCCAAATTTCTGGCACCTTCAAAATCAAACTCCCCTTCAACAGGTTCGTGTAAATTCCAAGCTACATAGGTCTCGACTGTATTAAAGCCAAGCGCCTTTAAGTTATAGAGAGAATGATACCAATCCTCTGCTGGAATCCTAAAATAATGAATGGCGCCGGACAAAATCTTGAACGGTTTTTCGTCTAAATAGAAATCGTCCTCAATTTTAAATCTGGTCATGTTATTACCTCTGACGAATTAAGTTTGCGCTTTCATTTATTATAATATTAACTATAATCAAATCTTTTGCATTTGTCAATAGGTTTTAGAAAATTATTTAAAATTTTTCTATTTTTTTACTTACCGTTTACCGAAATTATCTAAAAATAGCATGAAAACGATCTTTTTATGTATGATAATTCACAAGAACATCAAATGAATTTTTTTACATGTAAAATAACATTTTTAGTCTATTATTTTAATTTTTTGACCTTAATACTACTCTTTTCTCTATATTTGTGGTAAAATCAAAATTGGAGAAAGAGAATCGAGGTGAAATTTATGGCTATTCCTAAATACCAATATATTAAAGATGAATTAAAAAATAAAATCATCTCTGGTCAATTTGCAAGTGGAGATAAATTTTATACAGAAGCCGAATTGATCGCGATGTACGATGTGAGTTCAATCACAGTTGTTCGTGCCTTGAACGACCTTGCTAAAGACGGCTACATTGTCCGCCAACAAGGTAAAGGTACTTTCGTTTCACGTGCCCGCAAGCACAAACTCGTTGAGTTTTCAGATGTTGAAATCTTTGAAACAAAAGACGATAAAGTTACTGTCCTTTCTATCGAGCGCGGAAACAAACTTGAATATTTAGATAAACTTGGACTACGTGGAGATCAATTCTACTATAAGATTGAACGTATTCGTCAGACAAACGACGTAACATACATCTACCACACATCTTATATTCCTGAGCAATACATCAATGCCAACTATCCAAATCTTGATTATTATAGCTCTATCTATACACGTTTCAAATTGGATTACCGCATTCACATGAGTGATGAACATTTTGAGGAAATCAACGAAATCGCATTCCCAACACCAGAGCATGCTGCTTCTGTACTCGGAATCGATACACAATTCCCAACTGTCTTCCAAACAAAGACTACAAAACTTGAGGCCACTGGCCAAGTCCTTGCCTATAGTGAAACTTATAAGCGAGCAGACTACTACAAAATCAAATTCATCTCATGTAACCGAGGTCATTAAGAAAAAGCCTGAGCCTAGCTCAGGCTTTTTCTATATTCATTATAGCACGAGAAATAAGTTGTGAAAACGCTATGAAGGTCTCTTATTTAATTAGTAGCATTTTTACTAAAAACAAGGTAAATTTTCGTTTGGTTTTTCCTCTGTTTTATCCCTCATTAGCAAATTTCTCCTAAATCTTATGATTTCCTCTATTTATTATAGTTCTTATATAAACCCACTTGACATTTTACTCCTTAGATAATAAAATAAAATTGGTTTTATGTAAACGCTATCATATATGATAATAACAAGGAGGTTTTGTCATGAAACTAGAAAAGAAACAGCGCTTCTCCATCCGTAAATACGCGGTTGGGGCAGCTTCTGTACTTATAGGATTTGCTTTTAGCGCCCAAGTCGTATCTGCCGACGGGATTACTCCAGCTCCAACAGCTGAAGAAACTGTTCAAACTATTCAGGAGAGTCCTCAAGCAGTCAAGGAAGCTGTAGACTCCAAGGTTCCAGAAAAACTGGAAGAAAAGGCTGACAAACCTGTAAAAGAGGAGGTCAAAGAAGACCAGGAGGCTCCTCGAACAGTTGCTCCAACAACAGAAGAGTCAAGCGCACCAGTTGTGACAGAAAATGCTACTCCAACTCCTACTGCCGAGAAAGAAAGCCCTGCCCCAGCTGAAACTCCTGCTGAAAGCACTTCTTCAGAAAAGAAAAATGAAGCCGTCACACCTGCAGTAGCCACTCCTAGCACGGAACGAGCAGCTCAGGTAAATGAAAAACTGGCAAAACGAAAAATGATCTCAATCGACGCTGGACGCAAGTACTTCTCTCCAGACCAACTCAAAGAAATCATCGACAAAGCCAAACACTACGGTTATACTGATCTTCATCTACTAGTTGGAAATGACGGCATGCGTTTTATGTTAGACGACATGACGATCACAGCCAATGGCAAAACCTATGCAAGTGACGATGTCAAACGTGCACTCGAAAACGGAACCGATGCCTACTACAAGGATCCAAACGGCAACCATTTGACAGAAAGTCAGATGACGGACTTGATCAACTATGCTAAAAACAAAGGCATTGGTCTCATCCCAACTGTAAATAGCCCTGGCCACATGGATGCGATTTTGCATGCCATGAAAGAACTAGGTATCCAAAAACCGAACTTCAACTACTTTGGCAAGGAATCTGCTCGTACCGTTGACCTTGATAACAAAGAAGCGGTTGCATTTACCAAAGCTCTGATCGAAAAGTATGCTGCTTACTTCGCTGGCAAAACTGACATCTTCAATATCGGACTAGACGAGTACGCCAATGATGCTACAAACGCCAAAGGCTGGAGCGTTCTTCAAGCCTATAAATGGTATCCAGAAGATGGATTCCCTGACAAGGGTTATGATAAATTTATCGCCTACGCCAACGACCTTGCTCGCATCGTCAAATCTCACGGCCTCAAACCAATGGCTTTTAACGACGGTATCTACTACAATAGCGACACTAGCTTTGGAACCTTTGACAAAGACATCATCGTTTCTATGTGGACTGGTGGATGGGGCGGATACGACGTCGCTTCTTCTAAACTTCTAGTTGAAAAAGGCCACCAAATCCTTAATACCAACGATGCTTGGTACTACGTCCTCGGACGAAATGCCGATGGCCAAGGCTGGTACAACCTCGACCAAGGACTCAATGGTATCAAGAACACTCCAATCACTTCTGTACCAAAATCTGATGGGGCTACTATCCCGTTCATCGGGGGTATGGTAGCTGCTTGGGCGGATACCCCATCTGCACGCTATTCACCATCACGCCTCTTCAAACTCATGCGTAGCTTCGCAAATGCCAATGCTGAATACTTCGCAGCTGACTATGAGTCTGCTGAGCAAGCTCTGAAAGAAGTACCAACAGACCTTAACCGCTATACTGCAGAAAGTGTCGCAGCTGTAAAAGAAGCTGAAAAAGCTATTCGCTCACTCGATAGCAACCTCAGCCGTGCCCAACAAGACACCATTGACCAAGCAATCGCAAAACTCCAAGAAGCTGTAAGCAATTTGACCTTCACACCAGAAGCTCAAAAAGAAGAAGACGCGAAACGTGAAGTTGAAAAACTTGCCAAGAACAAGGTAATCTCTATCGATGCTGGACGTAAGTACTTCACACTTGACCAACTCAAACGCATCGTAGACAAGGCGAGCGAACTCGGCTACTCTGATGTGCATCTTCTCCTAGGAAATGATGGACTTCGCTTCCTCCTTGATGACATGACCATCACAGCTAACGGAAAAACTTATGCAAGTGACGACGTCAAAAAGGCCATCATCGAAGGAACAAAAGCTTACTACGATGATCCAAACGGAACCACTCTTAGTCAAGCTGAAATCACTGAATTGATCGAGTACGCAAAATCAAAAGGCCTCGGACTCATCCCAGCGATCAACAGCCCAGGTCACATGGATGCCATGCTCGTCGCTATGGAAAAACTTGGAATCAAGAATCCTCAAGCCAACTTTGACAAGGTATCCAAAACAACCATGGACCTTGAAAACGAAGAAGCGATGAACTTTGTCAAAGCCCTCATCGGCAAGTACATGGACTTCTTTGCAGGCAAAACTAAGATCTTCAACTACGGTACAGACGAATATGCCAATGATGCTACCAACGCGCAAGGCTGGTACTACCTCAAATGGTATGGACTCTATGGCAAGTTTGCTGAGTACTCTAACACTCTTGCTGCTATGGCCAAAGAAAGAGGCCTTCAACCAATGGCCTTCAACGATGGTTTCTACTACGAGGACAAGGATGATGTTGAGTTTGACAAGGATGTCATCATCTCTTACTGGTCTAAGGGATGGTGGGGTTACAACCTTGCATCTCCTCAGTACCTGGCAAGCAAAGGCTACAAATTCCTTAACACCAACGGAGACTGGTACTACATTCTCGGCCAGAAACCTGAAGATGGTGGTGGTTTCCTCAAAAAAGCAATTGAAAATACTAAAAAAACACCATTTAACCAGCTCGCATCTACCAAGTATCCTGAGGTAGACCTTCCAACAGTTGGAAGCATGCTTGCCATCTGGGCAGACAAACCAAGTGCTGAGTACAAGGAAGAAGAAATCTTTGAACTCATGACTGCCTTTGCAGACCATAACAAAGACTACTTCCGCGCTAACTACAATGCACTCCGTGAGGAACTTGCTCAAATCCCTGCAAACTTGGATGGATACAGCAAGGAGAGCTTGGAGGCCCTAAATGCAGCTAAAGAAGCTCTCAACTACAACCTCAATCGTAACAAACAAGCCGAGTTAGACGCTCTCGTAGCCAAACTCAAAGCAGCCCGCCTAGACCTCAAACCAGCAGCAACCCACTCAGGAAGCCTCGATGAAAACGAACTAGCTGCCAATGTTGAAACCAAACCGGAACTCATCACAAGAGCAGAAAAGATTCCATTTGAGGTCATCAAGAAGGAAAATCCAAATCTCCCAGCTGGTCAGGAAAAGATCATCACACCAGGTGTAGAGGGCGAACGCACTCATTACATATCTGTCCTTACTGAAAATGGGAAACAAACAGAAACGGTTCTAGATAGCCAAGTAACCAAAGAACCTGTGACCCAAGTGGTTGAAATCGGTGCCCCTATTACTCACAAAGGGGATGAAAGTGGCCTTGCTCCAGCTGCCGAAGCGAAACCAAGACTGGATATCCAAGAAGAAGATATTCCGTTCACTACCGTGACACGTGAAAATCCACTCTTGCTCAAAGGGAAGACTCAAGTCGTTACTAAAGGCGCTAACGGCCGTCGCAGTCATTACTACTCTGTGAGCACTAGTGCTGACGGTAAGGAAGTGAAAACTCTTGTAGATAGCCTTGTGACTCAAGAAGCAGTGACCCAAGTTATTGAAGTCGGAACCCTTGTAACCCATGTAGGAGACGAACACGGTCTTGCTCCAGCCGCAGAAACAAAACCGAGACTGGATATCCAAGAGGAAGAAATTCCATTCACTACTGTGACACGTGAAAATCCTCAATTACCAAAAGGACAAACGCAAGTTGTTACTAAAGGAGCTAACGGCCACCGTACTGCCTTCTACTCTGTGAGCACTAGTGCTGATGGAAAAGAAGAAAGAACGCTTGTCAATAGCGTGGTAGCACAGGAAGCGGTCACTCAAGTCGTTGAAGTCGGCACTGCCGTTGAGAAAGCTGAGCAAGCTGAAACAACTACTAGCAAAGCAGAAGAAAAACAACTCCCTGCAACAGGAAGTCAAGACTCTGCAGGCTTGGTCGCAGCAGGACTCATGGCCACACTAGCAGCCTACGGACTCACTAAGAGAAAAGAAGATTAACCCCCTTCGACAAGCATACAAAAAAGCGAGATTCAATCTCGCTTTTTATTGTTAGGATTAATCACCAAGTCCGATACGTTCAAAGATATCATCCACTCGTTTGGTGTAGTATGCTGGGTTGAAGATTTCATCAATCTCCTCTTGAGTGAGGCGTGAGGTCACTTCTGGATCTGCTTCGAGAAGCGGTTTGAAGTCTACTTGGTTGTCCCAAGAGTGGGCTGTTTTTGGTTGCACCAAGTCGTAGGCTTGCTCACGGGTCATGCCTTTTTCAATCAAGGTCAACATAGCACGTTGGCTAAAGATAAGACCAAAAGTAGAGTTCATGTTGCGGATCATGTTTTCTGGGAAGACCGTCAAGTTCTTGACGATATTTCCAAAACGGTTGAGCATGTAGTCAATCAAAATGGTCGTATCCGGTGTGATGATACGCTCAGCTGATGAGTGAGAAATATCACGTTCGTGCCAGAGAGCAACGTTTTCATAGGCCGTCACCATGTGACCACGGATAACACGCGCCAGACCTGTCATGTTTTCAGAACCGATTGGGTTACGTTTGTGAGGCATTGCTGAAGAACCTTTTTGCCCCTTGGCAAAGAACTCTTCCACTTCACGTTGCTCAGATTTCTGCAAACCACGGATCTCAGTCGCCATACGCTCGATAGAAGTCGCGATGCTGGCAAGAACTGCAAAGTACTCAGCATGAAGGTCACGAGGAAGGACCTGGGTAGAGATTTCTTGAGCACGGATACCAAGCTTGTCGCAGACGTATTGCTCCACAAATGGTGGGATGTTGGCAAAGTTCCCAACCGCTCCAGAAATCTTACCAGCTTCCACACCAGCAGCCGCATGCTCGAAACGCTCGATATTGCGCTTCATTTCGCTGTACCAAGTCGCCAATTTAAGACCAAAGGTTGTAGGCTCAGCGTGCACACCGTGGGTACGCCCCATCATGATGGTGAACTTGTGCTCCTTAGCCTTATCAGCGATGATGTTGGTGAAGTTTTCAAGGTCACGACGGATGATGTCGTTGGCCTGCTTGTAGAGGTAGCCGTAGGCCGTATCCACCACGTCGGTAGAAGTCAAGCCATAGTGAACCCACTTGCGCTCCTCACCAAGCGTCTCAGAAACCGCACGTGTAAAGGCAACCACATCGTGACGAGTCTCCTGCTCAATTTCTAAAATACGGTCGATGTCAAAGTCCGCTTGCTCGCGAATCAAAGCCACATCTTCCTTAGGGATTTCCCCCAACTCAGCCCATGCCTCATCAGCCAAGATTTCCACCTCAAGCCAAGCACGGTATTTATTTTCTTCACTCCAAATGTTCGCCATCTCAGGGCGAGAGTAACGTTCAATCATGTTGTTTCTCCTTATCTATATATTTATTTTTAAGTTTTTGAGACTCAGATTCATCCAATTTTTCAATTTCTTGCTTTTTTTTAGATGACCAGAAAGAAATCTTTAATAAAATTAATATTGTTTTAAACGATGATATTAGAGTTGAACATACTATAAATAACCAAATACTAAAAATATAATTATAATTGTTTAAACAAAAGTTTAACTGTATGAATCCAAGAAGTATTGTAAAACACAAAGACAAGAAATTCAAAAGTAATGTTTCCTTACAAAAATAAAATAAATCACTCTCAGCGTCATATTCACGAATTCTCTCCATAATTAATGAACTATGTATGGAGGGCAACACACCAAAAAGTGCTATCAAAACGCCCACTATGATTGCAAATACATTTATTAAATTGGAAAATAATGTATCTATCCCTTTAGAACCCGCATAAATAAAATTTATTTTACAATTTATGATTGCAAACACAGCTGATATCAAGAATGGAAATATTTTTATAAAGAAATCAGAATTTCGATTTTCTCTTCTCATAGACATCTCCCATCTTATGTTTCACGTCATCGTATTTTATCGGTAATTTTCTTTCTTGTTTAATTGTAATTTCATCCTGTATAACATTACCAAATAGACTCACGAATTCAGAAACTCCCTCATTTCTTACTGTAAAATCAGCTCTCTCTACATGATCCTTATATTTATCATTCAATAACAAAATATCATCTAATAGATTGTTTTTCTCAGCCGTATTTAATTCCTTTGTTTTATACCGTCCTACTGATAAAGTAATATCATAATAAGGAATCCCTATATCTCCCATTGAATCTATTGCTTTTCCTAGTTTTGATTTCAATGTTGAGAAAATGTTCAATCGTTGTAAACTATCAACCTCACTCATTCTAAAACGAATTTTTGAAACTTGTTGTGCTTCTTTAACTTTTTTAAAAGCTTTGAAATCTATTTTTCTATCCAGTCTAATTTTACTATCCGTAAAAGTCTTATGAAAATATTTTTCAATTCCAACCGCACTAACACTATGCGAATTCTTTTGAATCATTAATATATTCTTTCCAGGGTCATATAAACATACCATCGGTTCTGCTACATATTCATCATCGTTTAAAGACAACTCTTCTGCTTCTGACTCTCTTTTACACAGTAATGGGACATCTTTATCTCTGATTCGTAAAAATTGAAAAAACCACAAATCAAAACTTTTTTCATAACTAATAGCTTCAACTCTTATATAATCATCCAAATATTCGACAGCATTCTGCGAATACTTTGAAACATCAATACCTTTTATCCATTTTTCAAGATCAAATGGCACTTTTTTATTATCAATATATTCAAACACATCAAAATATTCACATTTAAAAATTTTTTCAACACTATCTGTAGACAAGTTTTTCCTCTTTCTATAATTCCTCTACTTCATCCGGCACATCACTAAACAAAGTCACATGCCCCATCTTTCGGTTGTGCTTCGCTTCTATTTTACCATACATGTGGAGGTGGGCGCTTGGATTTTCTGTGACATATTTTTCAGCAGCCTCGACATGCTGACCGAGAACATTGAGCATAACAGCTGGGGCATGTAGTTTGATAGCTGGCAATGGTGCTCCCAGAACACCCAAGATATGAGTATCAAACTGCGAGAAGTCGCAGGCTTCAATTGAATAATGCCCAGAGTTGTGTGGACGTGGAGCAATCTCGTTGACGATAATGTCATCAGCTGTCGCAAACATTTCCACACAAAGTGTTCCAGACAAATTCAGCTGTTCAGCGATTCTCACTGCCATGGTTTTAGCTTTATCTGCTAGCCTTTCCGAAATGCGGGCTGGCACGATGGTCTTAGACAGGATATTGTTGCGGTGGATATTTTCCTGAACTGGGAAAACTGTCACATCCTTGCCATTTCCTGATACAATGACAGAAATTTCAAGGTCAAAGTTGACAAATTCTTCCAAGACACAGTCTGCTGAATCAGCCAGCGCATAGGCTTCTTCCAAATCTTCTGCTGAGCGAATGACCTTTTGCCCATGCCCATCGTAGCCACCTGTCGCAGTCTTTAGGACATAGTTTTTAGAAAGGTCAATATCTGCCAAGTCTTGGCTAGAAGTCACGACCTTGTAGGGTGCAACAGTGACTTGTGCCTTGTTTGAGAGGAAGTCCTTTTCAAAGATACGATTTTGCGAAATGCGGAGCAAGTCGGTCCCTTGAGGGAGTTGTCCATCCTTGATGACAGCATCCAAACCGTCGGCATCGACATTTTCAAACTCATAGGTGAGGACATCGCAACGCTCTGCCAGCTGACGGAGGGCATCCACGTCATTATAAGGAGCTACGATGATTTCCGTCACACGAGAGGCTGGGCAATCCGCCGCAGGATCCAGCGCGATGACCTTGTGCCCCATGTAGATAGCAGAAATGGCCATCATCTGACCCAGCTGACCACCACCGATAATTCCGATTGTTTTAGATGAGCTCATTGGTAGACTCCTCTGCGATTTTCCCTTGCTCTTCTGCGAAATCAGCCAATGCTGTCGCGATAGCTTGATCCCCTACTGAAAGGAGACGGAGGGCAAAGAGGGCTGCATTTGTCGCACCAGCTTCACCGATAGCCATAGTTGCGACAGGCACGCCACCCGGCATCTGCACGATAGAGTAGAGCGAGTCCACGCCACTAAGGGCACGCGATTTGACGGGTACACCGATGACAGGAAGGGTTGTTTTGGCTGCGACCATTCCTGGCAAATGGGCTGCGCCACCTGCACCTGCGATAATGACCTTGATACCGCGACTACGAGCTTCCTCCGCATGTCTGAACATGAGGTCTGGAGTACGGTGGGCAGAGACAACTTTCTTTTCGTAAGCTACACCGAAGCGGTCTAGAACTTCTGCTGTTTTTTGCATAGTTGCCCAGTCGGATTTTGAGCCCATGATAATGGAAATTACTGGTTTAGTCATAATTTTTCCTTTTTCTTCTTTTTTAATAATGGTCTTCGGTGGTGGGGACGGAAGCAAACCTTCGGTTTCATTCCTAAACTTTGAGCCTAAGGTCTCAAAGTTTCCCCGACCAGAACAGATACTGTTCTGGTCTTTTCACCACGGCGACCATTATCTTACTTTGGCTCGCTTTGGCTCGCCATTGACAAATTTAGTATCTGTTAATCTTTTATAGCCTTGCTTCCGATATCTGTTCGGTAAAAGAGGCCTTCTGTTTTTTGTTGGGAGAGTTCTTGATAAATGCTATCTTGGGCTTCTTGAACGGTATCGGCTGTGGTAACTAGCATATAGACACGTCCGCCGTTGGATAGCAATGCTCTGCTATTTTCCGCAAACTTAGCCCCTGCATAGTAGGTGATGATATCGCCTTCTGTCTTAGTTGGCAACTCGACACCCTTTGCATAATCTAGCGGGTAGCCCTTGGATGCGACAACTACACCCAGAGTCACGCCCTTGTCCGTCCACGTGATGTTCGGCTCCTTGCCATCGAGAATATCCGTGATATTTTGCGCAAAGTCAGATGTCAAACGAGGCAAGATAATCTGAGTTTCGGGATCTCCAAATCGAGCGTTAAACTCTATAACCTTTGGACCGTCAGCAGTCAAAATAAGACCCGCGTAAAGGACACCAAGATAGGGGCACCCCTCCTTAATCATGCCTTCAAGGACAGGTTTGACAATGGTCTCCACTGCTGTGTCAACCACACTTTGTGGCAAGTGAGGAACTGGCGCATAAGCTCCCATACCGCCCGTGTTAGGGCCCTTGTCGCCGTCATAGGCACGTTTATGGTCCTGAGCCGTTGGCATGATGTAGAACTTGTCCCCATTGACAAAGGCAAAGAGAGAGAACTCTTCTCCGTCAAGGAATTCCTCGATGACCACTCGCGCCCCCGAGTCACCGAACTTATTGTCTAAGAGCATCTCGTGAGCGGCTTCGACCGCTTGTTCAACTGTCTCAGCAACGACGACACCTTTCCCAAGTGCCAAGCCATCTGCCTTGACGACGATAGGAGCGCCTTTCTCCTCGATATAAGCCTTGGCCTCCTCGAAATCTGAAAATGTGCCATAGGCTGCTGTCGGAACGTCATATTTGACCATGATTTCCTTAGCAAAATCCTTGGACCACTCCAGCTCCGCTGCAGCCTTAGTCGGACCAAAAGCCTTGAGCCCAGCTTGGTTAAAATCATCCACGATACCAGCAGCAAGGGCATCATCTGGCCCGATGAAGGTCCAAGCAATATCGTTGGCCTTTGCAAACTCAATTAACTTAGAATGTTCGGAAATAGAGATATTTACCAATTCCAAACCATCCAGAGTCATTCCGTCATTTCCAGGAGCTACAAAGACATTTTCAACGTCTTTTGATTCAAGCAACTTCTTAGCAATCGCATGTTCACGACCACCCGAACCGACAACTAACAGCTTCATCTCTCAACCTCTTTTGCGAATTATTTACTAATATTATATCACAAACGTTCGTTTTAATCTAATTATATTTGCGAGAAAAATACAACATCGAGTAAACTTACTGAGCCTATTCCATTTTTAGTCTTTAAACACTCAATACCGCCTCATTATAAAACAAGGCGGTATTGAGTACGGAATATTTCTAAAACATGTAGAAAAGCTTCGTCAGGTATTAAACTTACCAGCTATAAGAAATATGATTTATTCGTTTCATCCTTATATCAGTTACCTCAAAACAATCTGGCGTAAATATAGCTAAATTGAACCCTTCGGGATTCATAACGCTACGAAATTCAATTCCTTGATAAATTAATTCTCCAGAAATTGGTTTGGTTAGAGATTTCACAAAATCAGCTATGTATTGAGTAGGTATATAATCTAGAATGTCATCAGACTTTCTCATTACTCTCCCCATCTCAGAATCGATCTTTTCTAGATGTTTTTTATTAATCGCTAATTCAGCAATATCATCAATAATTCCATCTTGAAAAGGGCTAATTTCATTTATTTTTTTAAAATCAATGACCGTTATGGAGGAATTTAACTTAAAAGTTCCAATACATACATGGTCATATAGCCCTGTTCTTGTTTCATGTATTGTTGTCGTTTCTGAATCACCTAAATAAAGCACAGCAACTCCTTTAGAATTAGCCCTTCCGTCAGCAGATTTACCTTTAGGTGGCGCTCCTATATCTTCTGATTCAAATTGTTTCCCGTCCTTTGAAATCCTACACCTATAGAATTGTTCTCCTTCTGAATAAGTCTTTTGGATCGCTTCACAATACTTTTTTAAAATACATTTATTAATTTGATTTGAATGAAAACGGTTGTTATATTTAATATCATCAACAAAGAGTTCCCAACTCTTACTGAACAATGAATGTTCTTGTAAATAGATTGGGTCATACATCTGCTTTACTCCAACAGGGTGTGTTAACAATTCAGGACTTTCTTCGAATAGATTTTTACAAATCTCAGAAATCATTTGGTGAATCTTGAACTCATCTTTAGTAGTAAATATATTCCAATTTGCAGCTATTTCTGTTTTTAGAAGCGTTTCTTGCCCAACTGGGAAATTTTCTATTTTATCTACTGGAGAAAAAATGGAAACGAGAGAGCTCAAAAATGGAATTAAATAGTCGTCATACTGTGTATCATAAACACAAACATTATTATTTGAACAAATATCACAGCTAGCTTGCCTTTCAGCTATATTAACTTCGTTTTTAAGAATCTCATCTGCAAAACAATCTTTACAAATTTTCATTCACTGTCTCCACTGCTCCGGTCAAGATACTTACTAACCAATTCAATATGATGCATAATGGACAATTTCTTTACTGTTCCAAGACCTGGATAAGAACCCGTTTTATACAATTTTTCAAATTCATTTATCGCCAGCGTTCTTTCCACTCGGCCCTCATTGACAAATGTAATTAATTTTTCAAGTGCTTCCTTAAACTTACCAGCTGGGTTTGTTGGATCTTGGTTTGTTTCTGATACAAAATGGTGAATTCTTAGATTTTCATCAGAATCAAAATAAACGATGTGGATAGCAACAGCATAAGGAGCAAAGCCTGATTCACTATACTCCTCCCCTACAATGGAATAGTCAGAAAATCCCTTATATTCATCTTCTATAAAATATTTATGATCATCTGAGAAGAATTCATCATCTTTGTCTGAATAATCTGTATTTCTTGCTAATTTAACAAAATTGTCAATAATCTTGACTTTATTTCCCTGAACTTCTCTTTTTAGTCTTCCTATTTCTGAAATAAAATTATACGCCGTCTCTTGATCCATATAATTTTTACTATATCCTTGTAAATCATCGGGCTTCTTACATACTGTTATTTGTTTGCCAATATCCGCAATAGACTTAAAATTATCTTCTAAACTATAATCCTTACTCATCAACGAAACATAATAAAAATTCTCACTTTCATCAATCAAACTATCCAATCGAGTAGCAAGATTACTTTTAGAAAAATCGCTATATTCCTCCAAAAAAGATCCTACACCTGGATTCATTACAATGGAACATTTCTGCCTCTTATCTTTAAAACCCTCCAAAGTACTTACCAGTGTAGGAGATAATCTTACCGGTTCAATAATTGGAATTACAGCGCTTCCTAATTTATTATTTTCTAACAATTCTCTAAGAGCAATTAACTCATACTGCCTTCCTCTCAAATATGGAAAATACATATAAATACTCCTTTATTCATCTAAAAATTGCTTTAATGCCTTAAAATCCTTAGGTTTAAAATTCATGAAATACACCAAAAATTTAAGTTCATAAGGAACATCTGCAAATAAATCTTTATCTATTGAATTCCTCTTCTTCAATTCCATAAGAAAATCCGAATAAAACTGTTCCAATGGAATCTTTTTGGTTAATAATTTACAAACGTCATAATACTCAAATTGAGACACATCTGGTAACGAATTAAAATGTTTCTCAATAATATTTTCATATTCCCCCTTACGAAGTATTTTAAAAATTATTTCCCTATCTAAATCAGTATTGTACTTCTCTGGTTTAATTATTGTTTTAATTTTGCTGTTTCTTTGGAGCACATAAAGACCTACAGGTTTTTTTAACAACCTAATCTTCTCCAAAGCTAAATTTACATTTTTTTCATGAGTAACAATTGCAACGTGATTAAATGCTCTATAGTATTCTGTGATTTGATTTTCTAACCTGTCAAAATTGTCAAATTCAGTTTTGATTTCATATACCACAGCTTTTCCATTTATTAAAATAAAATCTGGTTTTGCATTTCCAACAGGTATTTCAGTCAAAGCAGTAGTAGTATTTATACTATGTACCCCTAATAATAATTTATTTAACAACGTATTTTTATAAAAATATTCATTTCTATACGATTGAGAGAGTTTCATATAAGTATTTTGAATTATAGACAAATTATTACCTAATTTATGATGCTGCGATACACACTCAAAAATTGGATCTTTTTTATTTTGTACGAGGTTTTTTATAGTATTTCTGGAAAAAAATCTATTTATTAAATAATTTTTTTTAATTTCCAAATTAATCCCCTCCTTAATTTCGCCCTTCTAACATTCATTATATCAAAAATATCTACTTCTAACACGATTTATCATAACTTTATTTATCACCTACCTTTATTCTAAAATTATGATGTTTTTCTAACCTACCAACAAGTTTCGCTTCTCATAATTTTTTATTAATCTATTACTTAATTTCAAAAAAAGGAAAGAAACTGTTTTCTTCCCTTTTGTCTTCTTAATGTCTAAAATGTCTTACTCCTGTGAAGACCATAGTCAAGCCGTATTTGTCCGCAGCTTCAATGGATTCTTGGTCACGGACAGATCCACCTGGTTGGATGATGGCTTTGATACCTGCTTTGGCGATTTCTTCCACGTTATCTGCAAACGGGAAGAAGGCATCGGAAGCAAGCACAGCGCCGTCAAGGCGGTCTTTAGCTTGGTCAATAGCGATACGGACTGAAGCCACACGGTTGGTTTGACCTGGGCCAACGCCAAGTGTCATGTGGTCATTCGTCACGATGATCCCGTTTGATTTCACATACTTGATAGCCTTCCAAGCAAATTCAAGAGCAGTCGCTTCTGTCTCGGTTGGCTGGCGCTTGGTCACCACTTGCCAGTCAGCTGGGCTTTCCTTGACCACGTCTTGGTTTTGTACCAGAAGTCCACCAACCACGCCTGTGTATTCTGCCTCTACCTCACTAGCATCTTGAGCGTCGAATGGCAAGGCAAGGATACGCAAGTTTTTCTTTTTGTTGGTCAAAATGGCTAGCGCTTCATCCGTATAGCTCGGTGCGATGATGATCTCGAGGAAAACGCCGTGCATCTTCTCAGCAGTCGCAGCATCCACCTCACGGTTGAGGACGACAATTCCACCAAAGATAGACACTGGGTCAGACTCATAAGCATAGTCCCAAGCAGTCTCGATGTCGTCAGCTTGACCAATTCCACATGGGTTCATGTGTTTGAGAGCCACAACGGTTGGACGGTCTTTAAAATCACGGATAATACGGATAGCTGCATCCGCATCACGGATATTGTTGAAGGACAATTCCTTACCGTTAAGCTGTTTCGCTGAAGCAATCGAGTAGTCAGTCGGCAAGGCTTTTTGGTAGAAGTCCGCATCCTGTTGAGGATTTTCCCCATAGCGCATAGCTTGTTTGAGGTCATAGGTTAAAGTGAGTTTTTCAGGTTTGCTTTCGCCGACCTGAGCTGTAAAATACTCTGCAATCAAGGCATCGTAAGCCGCTGTGTGACGGAATACTTTTGCTGCCAACCGTTGGCGAGTTTCGTAAGTAGTTTCGCCCTTGGCTGACAATTCATCCAAAACCACAGCATAGTCAGCAGGGTCTACCACAACTGTCACGCTGGCGTGGTTCTTCGCTGCTGAACGAAGCATTGATGGCCCACCGATATCGATATTTTCAACGGCATCCGCATAAGTCACATCTGGTTTGAGAATGGTTTCCTTGAAAGGATAGAGGTTGACCACTACAAGGTCAATGAGCTCGATCTGATTGTCCTTAGCCGCTTCCAAATGGCGATCCAAGTCACGACGAGCCAAAAGTCCACCGTGAATATTTGGATGGAGGGTCTTAACACGGCCATCCATCATCTCTGGGAAGCCCGTCACATCATCGATGGCAATGGTCTCAACCCCTGCATTGTCAAGGGCAACCTTGGTTCCACCTGTCGAGATGATATCCCAACCCAGTTTTTTGAGTTCTTGGGCAAATTCAACAATGCCCGCTTTGTCTGAGACGCTGATTAAGGCGCGTTTAGTCATGTTATTTCCTTTCATTTACTTATCCAACAATTCTCTAATAACCTCTGGATACAACTTGTACTCTACCTCATGAATACGAGCTTCAAAGCTTTCGATGGTATCATCAGCTAGACGTGGCACACGGACTTGCTTGATAACCTTTCCTGTATCCACACCAGAGTCCACCCAGTGAATGGTCACGCCGCTCTCAGCAACCCCAGCATTCCAAGCATCCTCAATCCCATGAGCTCCTGGAAATTCGGGCAGGTAGGCTGGATGGATATTGATAATACGCCCCTCATAGGCTCCAAGTAAGGTTGGCCCAACGATTTTCATGTAGCCAGCGAGGCAGACCAAGTCAATCTGGTGTTCTTCCAAGAGTTCGACAAGTGCTGCTTCGTAGTCTGCCTTGTTCTCAAACTCCTTGAGTTCAAAAGCATAAGACAGGACTCCGAGCTTGTCTGCCCGCTCTAGCACATAGGCGTCACGATGGTCTGAAAAAACAAATTCCACCGGAAATTCTTCGGCAATCACCTGAAAATTTGAGCCGTTACCAGAGGCAAAAACCGCTATTTTTTTCATTTGATGATGACACTTTCGTTTTCTTTCTTGACGATGCGACCAATTTCATAGACTGGTTCATCCAACAATTCCTTGACGCGACCTACATTTTCAGGGCTAACTGCCAGCATGAGTCCCACACCCATGTTGAAGATTTCAAACATTTCTTCATGCTTGATTTCACCGTATTTTTCAAGGGCTTTGAAAATAGGAAGGACTGGAACCTTGTCTTCTTCAATTTCCGCAGCTAGGTCAGCCGCAAACATACGAGGAACATTCTCGATAAAGCCGCCACCTGTGATGTGGGCAATGCCGTTGACCAACTCTTCCTTGATGAGTGGCAAGACAGCCTTGACATAGATACGAGTCGGCTCAAGAAGGACTTCCTTGAGTTTCTTGCCTTCCAATTCTGGCAAGACTTCCTCACCTGTGTAGTCGGCAAAGACACGACGGACAAGTGAGTAACCATTTGAGTGAATCCCACTTGACACAAGTCCGAGAAGAACATCACCTTCTGCCACTTTTGAACCGTCAATGATTTGAGATTTTTCAGCCACACCGACTGCAAAACCAGCCAAGTCGTAGTCATCTTCGCCATACATACCAGGCATTTCAGCCGTTTCCCCACCGATGAGAGCAGCGCCTGCCTGCACACAACCTTCTGCCACACCAGCAACGACTTGTTCTAGTTTAGCTGGTTCATTCTTCCCTGTCGCGACGTAGTCAAGGAAGTAAAGAGGCTCCGCACCTGCAGCGATGATGTCATTGACACACATAGCCACACAGTCTTGCCCAATCGTATCATGCTTATCATACTTGATGGCCAGCATGAGCTTGGTTCCGACACCGTCAGTCCCTGAAATCAAGACAGGCTCTTTGACACCTGTTTTTGAGAGGTCAAACATGCCACCGAAACCACCAAGAGCTCCCATAACACCCGCACGCTCCGTGCGAGCCACATGCTTTTTGATCCGCTCAACAACTTCATAACCCGCTTCAACATCTACACCCGACTGGGCGTACGCATTTTTATTTGCCATTTTATTTTTCCTTTTCTTTGAGAAGATTGCGACGTATTTTTAGATAAACAATTATTTTATCTAAAAATACTAGTCAGGGCTCTAGCTTTGGTCCCATAGGGCAAAGCGTCTACTGACAAATGCTTTAGCTTTTAGTCAGTAGCGAGACGTGGAGCATAAGCATTTTTATTTGTCATCTTCTCTTCCTTTCCTTTCATGGAGAGTCTTTATCCGTCTATTTGTAAAAACTGGTCTTTTCTTCCAAACTTCTACGATAGTCTTCCTCATAGTCATAAAGAGGTGTTGGATAATCGCCGTCAAAGTAAGCGACACAGAGACCTCCATTCGGCGCATCTGTTTCAATACCAATCGAATCAATCAAGCCATCAATCGAAAGATAGGTCAGGCTATCCGCACCAATTATTTGACGAGTTTCTTCGACTGTATGATTGGCCGCAATCAGCTCCTGACGCGTCTGGATATCAATCCCGTAGAAGCATGGATAAGCCAGCGCTGGACTGCCAATAGCAACGTGAACCTCGGACGCACCTGCTTCTTTCAAAAGCTGAACGATACGGCGAGAGGTTGTCCCACGAACAATAGAATCATCAATCATCACCACACGTTTGCCTTTGACAACGCCCGAAACAGCAGACAGTTTCATCCGCACCCCTTGCTCCCGCAATTCTTGAGTCGGTTGGATAAAGGTGCGTTGCGTGTATTGGTTTTTGATGAGACCCATTTCATTTGGCAGACCAGATTCTTCTGCAAATCCCATAGCTGCGCTGAGCGAGGAATTTGGTACACCGACCACAATATCCGCTTTGTGCTCAAATTCACGCGCTAATTGGGCCCCCATACGTTTGCGTGCAGTATGGACATTGACCCCATGAATGTTAGAGTCAGGGCGGGCAAAGTAGATATACTCCATAGAACAAATCGCCAACTGGGTATCATTCGTATAGCTATCGTACTGAATCCCATTGTCATCCACAATCACAATTTCTCCTGGTTTTACATCACGAATCCACTCGGCACCGATGACTTCAAAGGCACAGGTTTCAGAAGAAACGACCACCGCTCCGTTTGCCATTTTTCCGATAGAAAGGGGACGGAAGCCATTAGGATCAAGCGCAGCAATCAACTTATCCTCAAATAGCAAGATATAAGCAAAACCACCTTTGACAAGGCTGAGCGCCTCCTTGATTTTGCCCATCAAGTTCGGATTGTGACTTCGACGAATGAGGTGGGCCAAGATTTCCGAGTCCGAAGTTGAACTGAAAATAGCTCCTCTTTGTTCTAATTCTTTCTTGAGCGATTCGGCATTGGTCAGGTTTCCGTTGTGAGCAAGTCCAAACTGCATATCATGAAAGCGAAAGAGGAAGGGCTGGATATTATCTACAGAAGCTTCGCCAGCAGTCGCATAACGAACATGCCCAATCGCACTCGTTCCAGTCAGTTTATCCAAATTAGCTGGATTTCTGAACACTTCTGATAAAAGCCCCATATCACGATGACGCTTCAAGTTCCCCTGGTCATTGGAGAGGATTCCTGCCCCCTCCTGACCACGGTGCTGAAGACTGTGGAGCCCAAAATAGGTCAATTTAGCAGCATCTGGATGTCCCCAGATACCGAAAACACCACATTCTTCATTAAGAGATTTTACTTCGTATGTCATTTTTTATACCTTTTATTTCCCTGTGAAATAACGCACAGCTGACGCGAACAGGTGCTGGTCTTTATTTCCTGGGATATTTTGGAAAAGACCGTCTTCATAACGTTCTGAGTGACCCATCTTACCGATGATTTGACCGTTCTTGCTGGTAATCCCTTCGATGGCATTTACAGAACCATTTGGATTGTACTTAGAGTCCATACTTGGTTTTCCGTCAAAGTCAACGTATTGGCTGAAAATTTGTCCATTGTCACGGAGCTCCGCAAATTCCTCAGCCGTCACGACAAACTTCCCTTCACCGTGCGATACTGGAATGGCGTGGATATCACCCACTTGCACTCCAGCCAACCATGGCGAGTTGGTATTGGCAATCCGAGTTTCCACCATCTTAGCCACGTGTTGGTTGGCATCATTGTAGAAAAGGGTTGGGCTAGTGCTACTTGCATCTTCAAAGTTACCATATGGAAGAAGACCTGATTTGACCAGGGCTTGGAATCCATTACAGATACCGATAACCAAGCCACCACGAGCGATAAAGCCATCAATGGCTGCACGCACTTTTTCATTGAGCAAGATATTGACAATAAACTTAGCTGATCCATCCGGCTCATCCGCAGCTGAGAATCCACCTGCAAAGAAGAGAATGTTTGCCTTGCCGATATTGTCAACCATGGTTTCAACTGACTTGACAATGGCTTCTTCATTCAAGGTCACGAATGGCACCAAGTTGACTTCTGCACCTTCTTTTTCAAAAGCTTTTGCTGAATCATATTCTGAGTTGGTTCCTGGGAATACTGGGATGTAAACCACCGGTTTTTCAATAGTTTCTTTGGCTTTGATGACTGCGTTAGAAGCGACAGCTGGCACTTCAGCCAATTCTTTAGCTTGGGCAAATTCAGTTGGGTAAACTTCTTCCAGTTTTCCTTGGAAAGCACTGTCAAGTTTGTGTCCATCTAGCTTCACACCGTTGACAACGAGTGTAAAGTCTGCTTTCGTTTGTCCAATCTTCTCTACTCCAGCGATTTCTTCAGGAGATGTGAAGACAAATCCACCCAATTGAGCTGTCAAAGAACTTGCAAGTTCAGGCAAGGTTACCTCTGCACCGATATGGTTCCCAAAAGTAGCAAGAGCCAAGCTTTCAAGAACACCTCCGTATTTGACAGCTGATGCAGATGTTACTTTGTGGTCAGCTTGGATGGCTTCAAATTGAGCAAAATTAGACTTAATCAAGTCAAAATCAATCTCTGCGGAGAGGGCTTGACCTGGGATGTAGTAGATCTTTTCACCAGCAGCTTTAAATTCTGGAGAAAGGATCTTACGGCTATCTACCGTTGTCACCCCAAAGGCAACCAAGGTTGGCGGCACTGTCAATTCTTCAAAAGTACCAGACATAGAGTCCTTACCACCAATAGATGGCAAGCCAAGTTGGATTTGTGCTTCGATAGAACCTAGAAGCGCTGCCACTGGCTGACCAAAACGCTCAGCTTGCTTGTCCATCCGCTCGAAATATTCTTGGTATGAGAAACGAGCCTTGGACCAGTTTGCACCAGTAGCCACCAAACGAGCAGTTGCTTCGATAACCGCATAGGTAGCGCCATGATATGGAGACCATTCTGCCACATATGGGTTGAATCCTTGAGCCATGACTGATGCAGTGTGAGTTACACCATGTTGAACTGGCAATTTCTGTACAGAAGCCTCAGTTGGTGTGAGTTGGTAGCGACCACCAAGTGGGTGGTTGACAGTCGAACGACCGACAGAGCTATCAAAGATAGTCTGCAAGCCTTTTTGACTCGCATGGTTCAAATCAGATAGAACCGCAAGTATATCTGCTTCAAGGGCTTCAGCACTTGTCTTGCGCTCTTCTGGGAGCTTGACATCCTTGTCCACAACCTTGGCATCGACAACGACACGCACACCATTGGTATCAAGGAAACGGCGTTCCAAGTCCACAATTGTCTCACCATTCCAGTGCATGACAAGATTTGGTTTTTCAGTCACTGTCGCAACCACAACAGCGTCAATATTTTCTTTGTTACATTCTGCAACGAAGGCATCTACATCCGCAGGACGAACCACCACAGCCATACGTTCTTGAGATTCAGAGATGGCAATTTCGGTACCATTCAATCCTTGGTATTTAAGAGGCACCTTGTTGAGGTCGATTTCAAGACCGTCTGCTAATTCACCAATAGCTACACAGACTCCACCAGCCCCAAAGTCATTGGATTTCTTGATAAGACGAGTGACATTGCCATTACGGAACAGACGTTGAATCTTGCGTTCTTCGATGGCATTTCCCTTTTGAACCTCAGCACCAGCAGTCTCTACAGACTCAACTGTTTGAACCTTAGAAGAACCTGTCGCACCACCGACACCATCACGTCCAGTCTTGCCACCTAGCAAGATAATCACATCACCGGCTTCCGGTTTTTCACGAACCACATTTTCCTTTGGAGCCGCTCCGACAACGGCACCAAGCTCCATACGTTTAGCAACAAAGCCTGGGTGGAAGTACTCACGAACATAGGTCGTTGCAAGCCCAATTTGATTCCCGTATGAAGAATAGCCATGAGCTGCTGTTTTAGAAATAACTTGTTGTGGCAATTTCCCAGCGCGAGTTTCTGAAATCGGTGCTGTAATATCACCAGCACCCGAGATACGCATAGCTTGGTAGACATAAGAACGCCCTGACAATGGGTCACGAATAGCTCCACCGATACAAGTAGCCGCTCCACCAAATGGTTCGATTTCTGTTGGGTGATTGTGGGTTTCATTTTTAAACATGAGAAGCCATGGCTCTTTTACTCCATTCACATCCACCTCGATTTCAACCGAGCAGGCATTAATCTCGTCAGACACTTCCATGTCATTCAAACGCCCATTGGCACGCTCATAACGACCGAAAATAGTCGCCATATCCATCAAGGTTTGTGGTTTTTCAGAACGACCTAACTCCTCACGCATGGCAATATACTTGTCATAAGTCGCTTGTAATTGATTTTGGAATTTAGAAGCTGAGAAATCAATCTGTTTCAACTCTGTCTCAAAAGTCGTGTGACGGCAGTGGTCAGACCAATAAGTGTCCAAAACCTTGAGCTCAGTCTCAGTCGGCACACGCCCGATTGACTTGAAATAGTCTTGGATAAAGAGCAAATCATCCACTTCCATAGCCATCCCTTGCTCAGCCTTGTAGCGGGCAAAGTCTTCTGCTGTGTAGCTTTCAAAGAAGGTCAATTTAGGAATAGTCTTGTCTGACTCTGAAAATTCCTGCTTGGCAATTCCTGTCGTGATGTCCTTGAAACGAGAATCCACTGGATTGAGCAGGTAGTTCTTGACCGCTTCCAACTCAGTCGCATCAATATCTTTATTAACCAAGTAAAGTTGAGCAGTATTAACCGTTACATCACTTGAGCTACCAAGCAAAAGCAAGGCTTCTTGTGAAGAAGCTGCACGCTGGTCAAACTGTCCTGGCAGACTTTCAATGGCAAAGAAAGCATAGTTGGCAAGATCAGCCTGCACAGCCGATTCGTCCAAGACATGGTCTGTCACCTGCTCAGAGAAGATATGTTTCTCTGCAGGCGCAAACAAGTCCTCTGCCAAATCAAAGACATCATAAACTTGCACGATGCGAATGCTTTTCAAAGTTGAAAGTCCCAAGTTGTGCTGGAGCTCCCTTACCAAACTCTCTGACTTGACTTGAAAATCAGCCTTTTTTTCAACAAAAATACGTTTATTCATCAATTCTTATTCCTTTATTTCAGCTCTTGCAATATTCCCAAATGACCTCTAGGGTGTTATTTTAAACCTTGCAACTTTTCCCAAACAATTTCGTAAACGTCTGTCAGTTCTCCCAATCCCCTATGGAGTGTAAAGGTTCGGGGGACCTTTTCAGCCTGAGTCCTTACATCTGAAAGACGAAGGTTTTCCGTTTCTAACAGATTATTTCAAACCCTGCAATTTCTCCCAGACAATCTCGTAAACGTCTGTTAATTCTCCGAGACCCCTACGGAAAACATCCTTGTCCATGTGGTTGCCATCTGCATCCCACAAACGGCAGTTATCTGGCGAAAATTCGTCTGCCAAGATAATCTTGCCATCCTTGTCAAAACCGAACTCTAGCTTAAAGTCAATCAACTTGAGGCCAATCTCAGCAAACCAAGCTTTCAAGAGCTCATTGATACGACGGGTTTCTTCCTTCAAGTAAGCAATCTGCTGGTCATCTGCAATTTTAAGGAATTTCACATGCTCGTCATTGATAAAGGGATCATCCAAATCATCATTTTTATAGTAAAATTCGACAATCGGAGTCTCAAATGCGATACCTTCTTCTACGCCAAAACGTTTTGAAAAGGAACCAGCCGTGTAGTTGCGGAGCACAACTTCCAAAGGAATAATCTCAACCTTTTTATTGAGCTGTTCCGTGTCTGAAATTTTCTCCACAAAGTGAGTCGCTACACCAGCCGCATTTAATTTCTCAAAAATAAAAGATGAAATCTGATTATTTAACACTCCCTTGCCCGCAATCTGCTCCTTCTTGACACCGTTAAAGGCAGTTGCCTGGTCCTTGTAAGTTGAAATAATGAGATTTTCATCCTCAGTTGTATAGATATCCTTGGCTTTTCCCGAATAGATCAGTTGGTTTGACATTTTAAAGTTCGCCTTTCGTTTTACTTGAGCACATTCTACCACAAAAGAATGAAAAATTCAAGGTTTTTAACGAATAAATAACGTTTTCCTATTTTGAGCGTAAAGAAAAACTGCAAGATATATTCTTCTTACAGTTTTAAAATCATTTATCCTCTAAAAAACACGAATATTACCCTTTATTCAAAAATTGATCCCAAAAATATCGGAGATAGCTTTTCTTTCCCGTAATCATCTGCAGGCGGCCTTCTAAACCATAGCGAAGTTTTTCAGCCTGCTCAGAAGTCAGATGGGTCTCCGCCTCAATTTTAAAGAAATTTCCTTGTTCAGTCTTTGTAGCTGTCGCATCAATACTTGTAATCGTAGAATCCAGGAAAATTTGATTCTTCGCATCATTAGTCGTAGTATAACGGACAGAGTCCCCAATCTTGACTCTAGCAACATCTTTTGAACTGAGATAGGCTGTGAGTTTGGTTTTCCCTTCTTTTTCCAAGGATGGATAGAGTTGGGCTAGCAAGGTTCCTTCTGCAGCCATCGTAGAATCACTGGTCTCAGGATTAAGGTGAATCACCCCATCCTCACTTGCTGTAATCTTCCCTTTATCTAGGAGACCTCCTTGAACCTTCTTACCTGATTCCGCCTCCAAAATTTTCTGATCCAAAAGGGTTAATTCCTGACCGACTTTGACTAGGTGCTGAGACTTGAGCGATTCTAGTTGACTATCCAGTCCCGTTGCGTGGGCCTGTTGAGCTCCAGAACCCGCATACTGTACACGATAGGTAGCTAAACTAGACTCTAGCTGGGCAATTTGTGCATCCACTTGCGCAATAACTTGCGATTTAGCTTGCGAATCTTCTCCAGCTTGGTTTTTATAGGTCTGGTAAAAAGAGTAGGCTGGATTCTGACTATCCAGTTGATCTCCCTTTTCAATCGCTGATTTAGCTGTTTTGTAGTCTCGGATTTTATCCTCTGTTTGGCTGATAAGATTGCCAATCTCGGCCTGGCTCTGACTTGCTGCCGCATTTTGCGAGGAGATGCTAGCATTTTGCTGAGAAACATTACTTCTTAGACCATTCGCTTGGCTGATATAATCTCGAAACATCTCCTGATAACCAAACTTATCTGCCTCTGGAAATTGATCACTCCCCTCTTTCAAACTGGATTGCAAATACCCCAACTGCTTTTTTTGATCCTTTAACATCTCCAACTGATTAGCGTATGCTTCAACCTGAACAGCCTCGGCCCCTTGCTGGTACTGAACGAGTAGATCTCCTTGCTTGACCAACTTGTTTTCTTCCAGATAGTTGGCCACAATGCGTTGATTGCTAGTCGACTGGATATTGGCAATGACCCGACTAGGTTCGACAGTGGCTCTAGTAGACAAACTAATCTCTTTCTCTGCAAAAACTGCAAATCCCAGTAAAAACACGAGCAGAAGTGACATAGGTAAAATCACCCGACTGGAAAAATTATGGTAACGACGATTATAAAACTCCGCACTTTCTAAAAATTCTGGTTTCATCTTCTCCTCTTTCTAGCTATTCACCAAATGGGCATAAAAGCCATTCTGTGCAAGCAAGTCTGCATGGGTACCTT
This sequence comes from Streptococcus oralis, assembly GCA_963527085.1. Taxonomy (GTDB): domain Bacteria; phylum Bacillota; class Bacilli; order Lactobacillales; family Streptococcaceae; genus Streptococcus; species Streptococcus oralis_CV. Next base: position 2,979 of record CAURRB010000015.1, on the reverse strand, counting down.
CTTCGACAATCCTGCCCTGATCCAAAACAACAACCTTCTCTGTCCGCTCAGCGATGGTCAAGCGGTGGGCGATGAATATCAAGGTCTTGTCCAAAGCCATAAGATTATCCACAATCCGCTTTTCCGTCAAGATATCCAGACTGCTGGTAGCCTCGTCCAATATCAAAACAGGGGCATCTGTCAAGAGAGCACGCGCCAGAGCGATTCTCTGCCGTTGCCCACCAGAAATTCCAGCCCCATCCGAAGTTAATTCTGTCTGGTAATTCAGGGGCATACGCTCGATATCCTCCCGAATCTCAGCCAATTCAACTGCTCGTAGGATATCTTCCTGAGTCGTCCCCTCCTTGGCTCCAAGGAGAAGATTCTCCAAAATCGTTCCGTTAAAGACATAGGGCTGTTGAGGCAGGTAGTTGATGTACTGGCGCAGGGCCTTTTTATCAATCTGATTAAGATTGACACCACCCAGACTAATCTCTCCCTGACTAGGGTCGTAGAAATTAACCATCATCTTGGCCAAGGTCGTCTTACCCGAACCTGAAATTCCCACGAAAGCCATCTTAGACCCTTGCGGAATGGTCAAATTGATATCCGACAAGACGTCACGACCATAGCCATACTTATAGTGAACCTGCTTAAAGGTCATATCTCCCTTCATCATGCTCAAATCCTCAACTGTTTTCTTCTCCTCAAACTCTGAAGCGACCAGATAGACCTCGTTCAGACGATTATTGGCAACCTGCGCTGTTTGAAGTTTGGTTTGCAGATTGATGATATTTTCCAAAGGATTGGTAAAGTAAACAAGCAAAGTATTATAGGTAATCAATTGCCCCAAACTCATCTTGCCATCCATGACCAGAACAGCTCCCATCCAGAGAACGGCAACATTGAGAAGGAGCTGGGCGACTTTTTTCAGAGCCTTTTGCTGACTTTCTGCCCGACTATAGGTAAAAGATTTTTTCAGATAAGCTACAAATTCATTGTCAATCTTTTGATAGCGTGAACTTTCACTGGTCAAAGATTTAATGGTCTCAATACCGTTGATGTCCTCGATGATAGAAGAAGACAGAACCGCATTGGCTTCCATAGTGTCCCGATTCATCTTTTCAAAAGGCTTCATAAAAGCAAAGATAATCACTGTATAGATGGGAAGCGCAAGCAGACTAATGAAAAAGAGTGTCATATTTTGTGAAAACAGGACAAGCGAGATAATCAAAATCGTCGACACATCTAGGAAAATTGAAAGAATGGTCGACGCTAGCGCGTCAATGATACTATTGGCATCCGTAAAACGAGAGACAATCTCTCCTGTCCTACGTGTCGCAAAAAAGGACATCGGCAGGTGAAAAACATGCTTGATGTAGGACAAAATCACGTCAATTGACAACCGTTGCCCCAGAACAAGCAAGAGGTATTCCTGCGCATAGGACAAGATCTGCTGGAGGATATAGACGATGACTAGTCCTATTGAGATGATACCCAATGTCGAACGCATCTGGTCTGGTACGTAACTATCAATGATAGACTGCAGATAATAAGAGCCCACGATATTGATCAGGGTCACCAAGAGTGTTGCCAAAACAATATTGATAATCAAGCCCCGCTGTTTGAGTAAGATTGGCAAGAAGGATAGGAGCCCCTGTTTTTTCTCCTTATGAGGTTTATAGCCCGGAGATGGAGCCATAAAAATACTAACCCCTGTCCACTCTTGCGCAAATCGCTCACGGGAAATCTTGGTCAGCTTGACACCAGGATCTGGATCAGCGATATGAATGTGCTTTTTATCCTGACCTGTCACCACATAATAGTGGAGCAATTTCCCTTCCTTGAGCACATGAGCCACAAACGGAAAGGTCAAATCTGGCAGGTCAAAGAGCGTCATATCCGCCTTGATAGCCCGCGTTTCAAAACCAATCTCCTCTGCCACCTTTACAAGACCCAAAGCAGTCGTCCCATCCATGGTCGTCTTGGCCAATTCTCGCAGGTGAGCCAAGGAGTAATAACTACCGTAGTAACCAAAGACCATAGCCAAGGAAGCAACGCCACAATCCATCTGATCCACCTGGGGACGATAGTGCCTTTTCCCAAATTTCATATCCTTCTCCTTTTTTTAACAATCTCTTTATAAATTTGTAAGATTATTTTAACCAAATAAGGATAAAAACAGGAAAATATTCCTAAATAAACCATTTTTGCACCTAAAACGCACTTTCAAAAGAATAAACTATCATTTAAATGTAAAAAGCAGAACAAAAGTTCTGCCTGTTTAAAGTAACCGTTAAAAAATGAATGCCCAGAAATAAACTATTCTGAAATGATATTTCTATAAAGTAAGATAAATGTCATCAAGAATGATGAAATCGTAGGTATATCAAAATATTCAAACTACGTAGGTAGATTTATTTTGTTTATATTAGCCACCTCTCGCTGCTGACTGATAACCATTATAGGCACCCCAAGCTAGGAGTCCGAGAGAAACAATTCCTCCACCAACGAAAAGTAGCACTCCTCCGCCATCTACTTCTTGTAGTTCAAGATCGCTTAAAGTTGGATAGTTTTGTTCCAACGTTTGTAAATTTAACATATTTCCTCCTTCATTTTACTAATAAAAATTAATGTTCTTTCAACATACCCACAATAATCATTAATACACTCAAGAAAAACGCAGATAGCAGTCCTTTAGTAGTACTATTAAAAAAAGGTCTGTCAAAAACAAAATAATTATATGCAGATAATCCTAAACCAATAGCAGTTACTACTATTGTAATAACGAATAGTATAATCCAAAATGTTTTTTTGCTCATATTTATCAGAAATTATGGATGAGTAATATAATAGAATGTTTTGCCAGCAGCTTCACCAACTTGGTAAATTCCCCAACCAATTGCGATACCTACAGAGACCATCTCCCAAGCAATCCCCCCATTCACATCCGTCAACTCTTCTTCTGTAAGAGCTACAAAGTTCTGTTCCATTTTGTCA
>CAURRB010000014.1:0-35766 GCA_963527085.1 Streptococcus oralis | reverse complement strand
CCTTTTTCCAATGGCGAATCATCCCAGTCTGAGAAAGGGCAAAGGGAACGAAGACTCCGATAGTATAAAGAGGAATCAAGCGTTCAGTATTACCATTAAAAATGAGAAGAAGGATCATAGCCCCAAAAGCAAGAGTTAAGATACCGTTGGAGTAGCCGAGACGATCCCCCTTTTCCATAAAGAGATGGGGTATGTACTTGTTTTTAGCCATATTGTAGGCCAACATAGGGAAGGCTGAAAAGCCAGTATTTGCAGCTACAGCTAGAATCAAGGCTGTTGAGAACTGGAAGAGATAGTAGCTAGCATGACCAAAGAATGAATCACCAAGAATGCCCTTGGCCATTTGCGAGAGGATGGTTTCTCCATTTTGAGGAGTGATGCCCATCCAGTAGTTTAGGAAGGTGATGCCTGCAAAAAGAAAACCTAAAATCAAGGACATGATGGTCAAGGTTTGAGCAGCATTCTTTTCTTTCGGAGTTTTGAAAAATGGTACCGCATTTGAAATAGCCTCAACCCCTGTCAGAGAGGCAGAGCCACTGGTAAAGGCTCTCAATAGGAGAACGATGGAAAGGCTCGGAACAGTTTGCCCAATGGTTGAAGTCGCCTGATAGTTTAGGGAACCTGTAAATAGTTGAAAGAACCCATAAAGCAAGAGAAAAACGGTACTGAAGATAAAGAGGTAGACGGGAATCATCAGAGAGCTGGCAGATTCTTTCAAGCCTCTTAAATTCAAGAGCATGAGCAGGCAGACTAGGAAAATAGAGATATGAAGATTGTAGGGATGGAGGGCAGGGATGGCTGCAGTAATAGCATCAGCCCCAGACGCAACGGATACGGCTACTGTCAGCATATAGTCAACAAGGAGGCTACCGCCTGCAATCAAGCCTAGTTCAGGGGAGAGATTTTCCCGAGTGACCATATAAGCTCCTCCACCTTGAGGATAGGCGTGGATGATTTGACGATAGGAAATGGTCAAACTAGCGAGCAGTAAGAGGACAAAAATACCGATAGGGAGGCTCCACCAAATAGCGAGAGGAGAGAGGCTAACTAAAACGAGAATGACTTGTTCAGGTCCATAGGCAATAGAAGACAGGGCATCACTGGATAACATTGCAAGTGCCTGCATTTTTCCAAGTAATCCCCCTTCGCCATCTGTGAGAGACTTGAGTGGTCGACCGATAAAGGTATATTTTAATTTTCTAAACATTTTCGTTTCCTTTGCTGAAAATTTCAATAAGTGTTATTATACTGCTTTGAAAAAAGGCAGTCAAGGGAGAATGATTGGTATTAGAATATTTTTACAAGCCGAGGGATGCTATTTTTGGTATAATAGATGGAAGAAAATGAGGTTAGAAGAGATGATTTTTGATACGCACACACATTTAAATGTAGAAGAATTTGCAGGACGTGAGGCCGAAGAAATCGCCTTGGCTGCTGAGATGGGTGTGACACAGATGAATATTGTTGGTTTTGATAAACCGACCATTGAACGAGCCCTAGAGTTGACAGATGAGTATGAGCAGCTCTACGCAACTATTGGCTGGCATCCGACGGAAGCAGGGACTTACACAGATGAGGTCGAAGCTTACTTGCTTGAAAAACTAAAACATCCCAAGGTTGTTGCCTTGGGGGAGATTGGTCTGGACTACCATTGGATGACAGCACCTAAGGAAGTGCAGGAGCAGGTTTTTCGTCGTCAGATTCAGCTGTCTAAGGACTTGAATTTGCCTTTTGTGGTCCATACCCGTGATGCGCTAGAAGATACTTATGAGATTATCAAAAGTGAGGGCGTTGGTCCTCGTGGTGGGATTATGCATTCATTTTCAGGCTCTTTGGAGTGGGCTGAGAAGTTTGTCGAGCTTGGCATGACCATTTCTTTCTCAGGTGTGGTGACATTTAAGAAAGCGACGGATATTCAAGAGGCTGCTAGGGAACTTCCTTTGGATAAAATCCTCGTTGAGACAGATGCCCCTTACCTGGCTCCGGTTCCTAAACGTGGTCGCGAAAACAAAACAGCCTATACTCGCTATGTGGTGGACTTTATCGCTGACTTGCGCGGGATGACTGTTGAAGAAATAGCGCAAGCTACCTATGATAATGCAAAGAGTTTATTTGGTCTGAGCGACCTAGTTGAACAGGAGTGAACGATTGTCTGATATACAGAATAATGATAAAAATTATTTTAGAGGTATTTCCGATGATTTGATGGCAAGGATTAATAAAACATCAACTATTGCGTTCAATGATTTACTGCAAGAAATGAATTTATGTGAGATTTTGATTTCTCCTCTCACTTTTGAATTGCTTGGATACAGTTTGAAAAATCTGCCAGATACAATTTGCCTCTTAAATGAATTAGGAGAAATCAATTATGAAGATAATCTAATATCAGAAAAAAATCTGCTGAATTTTTTCAAATATTTAATCATCAATATTCCTGAATTAGAGGTACGACTTCAGAAATTATGTCAAAAAATTAAAGAGAGACAACCACTTATTTATTCTTTAAAAGGTGAAAATGGGGAACTCTTATTTTTGGAATCAGGTGCCGTGACTGGCAGTGTTCGCTTGTTAGTTTTTCCGGAAGAAATCGTTCTTTTAACATTGTCAGGTTATGATTAAAATGGAGTATGATAGTGATAAATAGAATAAAAATTTCCCAAGTCATCGTGGTCGAAGGTCGCGATGATACGGCCAATCTCAAACGTTACTTTGATGTAGAGACCTATGAAACACGAGGTTCCGCAATAAATGACCAGGATATAGAGCGGATTCAGCGCCTGCATGAATTGCATGGAGTCATTGTCTTTACAGATCCAGATTTTAATGGGGAACGCATTCGACGCATGATTATGACGGCCATTCCAACAGTGCAGCATGCCTTTCTCAAGCGAGATGAGGCTGTTCCCGAATCCAAGTCCAAGGGACGTTCTCTGGGAATCGAACACGCCAGCTATGAAGACCTAAAAACAGCGCTGGCTCAGGTGACAGAACAATTTGAAAACGAGAACGAGTTTGACATCAGTCGTGGTGACTTGATTCGCCTAGGTTTCTTAGCAGGAGCAGACAGTCGTAAGCGCCGAGAGTATCTGGGCGAACAGCTCCGCATCGGCTATTCCAACGGCAAGCATCTCCTCAAGCGCTTAGAGTTATTTGGGATAACCTTGGCAAAAGTGGAAGAGGTGATGACTAAGTATTCAGTCCAAGGGAGTCAAAAATGAAAAGAGTGATTATTACGGGTGGCAATAGTGGTATTGGTTATCAGGTTGCTAAACAGTTGGCTGAAAAAGGCTGGTCAGTAACTCTCTTTTGTAGACGGAAAGAAGCTGCCGAGCAAGCTTGTGAGGAAATGCGTCAACAGACAGGAAATCGACATGTGGATTATATCTTGGTTGATCTATCTGATATGAAGAGTATCAGGAAAGCGGTAGAGAAGTATATCCAAAAAGAAGAGACTTTAGATATTTTAATTAACAATGCAGCTGACTTTGATTTGTCAGTCAAAAAGCCCATCCTGACTAAGGATGGTTTAGAAAAGCAATTTGCGACCAACGTGGTTGCTCCCTTTTTACTTTCTACCTTGTTGAAGGGCTTGTTGGAAAAGTCAGAAAGTGGTCGGATTATTAATATTTCTTCCCAAGGGCTGATGCTTTATCCCTTCATGAAGCTTGATTTTGAAAATTTAGCTGGTCAAAAACATTATAGTCCTGCCAAGACCTATTATCAAAATAAACTGGCCTTGTTGATGCTGTCGCTTTATATGCGGAAATGGTGGAAAGGTATCAAAATTCAGGCAATCCGTGTGACTAATGTCAGAGTTGATATGCGCCGCTATGATCACCTCAGCGCTTTTATGAAAAATCTTTATAAAATTAAGTCAAAATTTTCAATTAGCCCTGAAGAAATGGCCAAAGTCTATACAGCCTTATCTACAGAAGATGGATATGACGGTTTTTTGTATGACGAGAAATGCAGGGAAGTAAAAGCAAATAGATCTGCTTACGAAGAAGAGGAGCAAGCAAAACTCTATTCCTTACTTGAACAACTGACATTTTCAAGAGACAATCTATAAAGAATTAAAAAAATAAATTTTATGCTTACTTCAATAGTGGAAAGAAATTTAGATATCGAAATCTGTTTGGAGAGTCCTGAAAAGTGATAACAATAACCAGATAACCCGAAAATATAAGGGGAATGTGTTACAATAGAGGTAATAGCATACGCTTCAACTATGCTCAATACCATATCTGATAAAAAAAGATAATTGATAAAATCAGCACTTGGGTGAAATTAATGAGGAAAAGCAATGGGAATTTTTGATTTTTTTAAAAAGACAGAAGCACAGAAGACAACAGAAGAAACCAAAGGAGATGCTTGTCTAGGAGTTTTGGGTTTCTTTCCAATGAAAGAAAAGAGGGAATTACTGATTGCTGCGACTTTGGAAGGGAGTTTGACAGTTGGTGATCGTCTTCAGTTTTGCAATCCCGATCAAGGTATGGATACTCTTGAAACTGTAGTTGTAAAAAAACTTACTTGCCAAAACAAAGATGTGGAATCTCTTAGAGATGAGGAGTTAGTTTATCTAGAGATCGATATGCTTCCCTCTCTAGCTAAGTTAAAAAAGGGAAGTGTGCTCTATAGTCCTGGTGTAGATGAAAAAAAGCGTTTATCTAGCTATGCTTATGCTCTCTATCGAACTTTTGTGACTATTCAAGAAGGTAAAGTAAGCGATGAGGACTATCAGAATCTTAGTCTTGATGATAGTATCGAAATTTTACAGGCTTTTTTATGGGATTGCCGTCAAAAACCAAAAAGTGAAGAGAGTAATCAAGAAAATACTCGTAAGTCAGAGCGTCTAGCAGAAATTGTCAAGGACAAGTTGCTAGAAGCAGATTTGATTTATGCAGTTTATTCAGAAAATACTGGGGAACCTTATCTTTTCTCAACTACATATGATAGAGGTGACGAAGGCTATCTATGCACTGACCCGATGATTATGCTATTTACCCCTCGTTGGTATCATCAGTATAAGGAAACAATTGAAAACCAACTAAAAGTGGTAAAACGGATTGAAAATACGGAAGATAAAAAAGGAATTGAGAATTTTCTTGGGACAGCTTTTTACTTGAATGGTGCTTTAGGAGCATTCTTTAATACCAAAGAAGTTAGTATAAGTTCTTCTATTTTAGTTCAAAAACCAGATTTTTCAGGCTTGCCAGAGATACAAGTTCCTGTTATGAACCCTGATATTGTGAGATGGATGCTTTTGATGGGACAGATGGATAGACCGACTACAGAAGAGGAAGAATTAATTTATAAACTCTATTATAAGTTCTTTTCAATGGCAATGCCAAAAGCTAAATTCCTTCTTCCTATAAATGCATCATCAGGATTTCCTGAACCTAGTCAGGAAAGTAATGCTCATGTTTTAGAAGAATCCGCTACATTTAATCTTCCGACTAGAGAAGGAAAAAATGGACGAAATTCGGTTTCAGTGTTTACGGATTGGAAACGTTTGCGAATGGTTTTCGATGAAAATTGGAGCGCGATGATTGAAAACGCTGGAGGCATGATTGAAATCTTTGACTATGCCATTAACCAGACTGAGTATTATAAAGCGGGTGTTTATGTCAGTGACAAAGCGTTTAAAGAAATGCAACAGTTCAGTGAGGAACTAGAAGGAAGAGCTAAAGGCTGATCAAGAGATGAAAATAATCGTTGATAGAGAGTCTATCTGTATGGGGGATGATGTTCTGCCTCACAAGGTAGAACTTGAAGTTCCTGAGGACATGACAGTAGAGGAATTTTGTGATTTTCTTCAAAAGGACAGATATTTGCCTAGATTGGATACAGAGTGGCTTCTCCGACATGGTGGGCAGACAATAACAAGCTATCATACAGAAACAAAAGAACTGACGAATCCCAATATCTATTTAAAAGACCTGATTCATCAGAGTTCTAGAGGAAATGAATTTGTTTGGATATATCGCCGTTCCTATTAGAAAAGAGAATAAATGATTTTCTTAAAAGATAATGAATGAAAATTAGAACAATATGCATTGACTTTTTGGTCACAAGAGGCGATCTAAACAGTTGGGCCTGCTTGGAGTGACTTTGAGGGAAGGTAAAACCTTCATAAAAATGGTGAAAGGAAACGATATGGCAAATAGAAGTTATATTTATTTAAAAAACGGGAAAGATGTACGTATTTTAACGGAGGGAGTTTACACCATTCCTTATTTTTGGCAATTATTTTGGGATGAAAAAGATGTGCGAATGCCTAATATTCTCTGGAAGAAATTTAATATCTTACTTCCTATTGAAAAATTCCAGAAAAATGCCACCAAAAATCGCTCCTTTTTAGAAAAGAATGCTCCACAAACCTTGCAACTATATGATGATTTTGTTCGCTATATTCTTGCAAATGTTAAAGCAGGTGACATGCTAGGATTTGATATTTTAGAAGTTGCTGATATGGATGGATTGACTACAGCTTCGCGTAAGCTTATAAAAAATATTCGAGCCATTCAGGAAAATCAACCCCAAGAATTGGATTTTTCTTTAACAGAAAAGAACGTAATTTGGTCTGCTATGGGATTTCCTGATTATTATGCCTCAAAATTATTGCCAGAAGATAATATTCTAGACTCGGTTGTATACCAAGATGAGTTGAAGAAAATGCAAGGCCCAAAAGATAAGCAAGAACAAGAGCAAGAAGATAATCGAGAACAAGAGCAAGAAGATAATCAAGAACAAGACCAAGAAGATAATCAAAAACAAGACCAAGAAGAAAAACAAGCACAAGGTCAAGAAGAGAATCAAAAACAAGAGGAATATCAAGAAGACGAGCAAGCGCAAGGCCAAGAAAATAAGCAAGCACCACGCAAAGAAGATGAGCAAGTGCTCGATGAGACCGGTGCCGAATCTAAAGATGACGAGTACCATATTCCTTTGAGATTTTGGTTTCTCTTGGTGTTTGTAATTGTTTGGGTTTATAGGTTGTTTTTAGCTAACAAATAGAAAAGAGAATAAATGAGAATTGCAGATTATAGCGTGACCAAGGCAGTGCTGGAGCGTCACGGTTTTACCTTTAAAAAGTCCTTCGGGCAAAATTTCTTGACGGATACCAATATTCTTCAAAAGATCGTGGATACGGCTGAAATTGATGACCAGGTTAATGTTATCGAAATCGGGCCAGGTATTGGTGCTTTGACAGAATTTTTGGCTGAGCGTGCGGCTCAAGTCATGGCCTTTGAGATTGACCACCGTTTAGTACCAATCCTAGCAGATACTTTACGTGATTTTGACAATGTTACTGTAGTCAATGAGGATATTCTTAAGGTCGATTTGGCGCAACATATCCAGAATTTCAAAAATCCTGAATTGCCGATTAAAGTAGTAGCCAACTTGCCCTACTATATCACAACGCCTATTCTCATGCACTTGATCGAGAGTGGCATTCCTTTTAGTGAGTTTGTCGTCATGATGCAAAAAGAAGTGGCGGATCGCATCTCAGCGCAGCCAAATACTAAGGCTTATGGTAGTTTGTCTATCGCTGTGCAGTATTACATGGCAGCCAAGGTTGCCTTCATAGTGCCTCGTACGGTCTTTGTGCCAGCACCAAATGTGGATTCGGCTATCTTGAAAATGGTACGCCGCCCAGAACCTGCTGTAGCAGTAGAAGATGAGCATTTTTTCTTTAAGGTATCCAAGGCTAGTTTCACTCATCGCCGCAAGACCTTGTGGAACAATTTGACAGGTTACTTTGGGAAAACTGATGAAATCAAGGACAAGCTGACCAAGGCTTTGGATCAGGCAGGCTTGTCACCATCTGTGCGTGGGGAAGCTCTAAGCTTGGGAGAGTTTGCCAGTCTGGCAGATGCGCTTAAAGGACAAGGACTCTAAGATGAAGGGACAAATCATTAAAGCCTTGGCGGGCTTCTACTATGTGGAGAGTGAGGGTCAGGTTTACCAGACGCGTGCGCGCGGGAATTTTCGTAAAAAAGGTCATACGCCCTATGTTGGGGATTGGGTAGACTTTTCTGCGGAGGAAAATTCTGAAGGTTATATCCTCAAAATTCACGAACGGAAAAACAGTCTGGTCCGTCCGCCTATTGTCAATATTGACCAAGCTGTGGTGATTATGTCGGCTAAGGAGCCGGATTTTAATAGCAATTTGCTGGATCGCTTCTTGGTTCTCTTGGAACACAAGGGCATCCATCCTATTGTCTATATTTCTAAAATGGATTTGTTGGACGATAGAGGAGAACTGAATTTTTACCAACAAACTTATCGTGCTATTGGTTACGACTTTGTGACTAGTAAGGAAGAGCTTTTGCCACTATTGACAGCCAAGGTCACGGTCTTTATGGGACAGACAGGTGTTGGTAAGTCAACCCTTCTCAACAAAATCGCACCGGACCTCAATCTTGAAACAGGAGAAATCTCAGATAGTCTTGGTCGTGGTCGCCATACCACTCGAGCTGTAAGTTTTTACAATCTCAATGGTGGTAAAATCGCGGACACACCAGGATTTTCATCACTGGATTATGAAGTGTCAACAGCAGAAGACCTCAATCAGGCTTTTCCAGAGGCTGCTAGTGTCAGTCGAGATTGTAAGTTCCGTACTTGTACCCATACCCATGAGCCGTCTTGTGCGGTTAAGCCAGCTGTCGAAGAGGGAGTTGTTGCAACCTTCCGTTTTGACAACTACCTGCAATTTCTCAGTGAGATTGAAAATCGCAGAGAAACCTATAAAAAAGTCAGCAAAAAAATTCCAAAATAAGGAGAAACCTATGTCTCAATACAAGATTGCTCCGTCAATTCTGGCAGCAGATTATGCCAACTTTGAACGTGAAATCAAACGCTTAGAAGCAACTGGGGCAGAGTATGCCCATATCGATATCATGGATGGTCACTTTGTGCCACAAATCAGTTTTGGTGCAGGTGTGGTCGAAAGCCTTCGCCCCCATAGCAAGATGGTCTTTGACTGCCACTTGATGGTAGCAAATCCTGAACACCATTTAGAAGACTTTGCGCGTGCAGGAGCTGATATCATCAGTATCCATGTGGAAGCAACGCCTCATATCCATGGCACCCTCCAAAAGATTCGTTCTTTAGGTGTCAAGCCATCTGTTGTCATTAACCCTGGTACACCTGTTGAGGCTATCAAGCACGTACTTCACCTAGTGGAACAAGTCTTGGTCATGACGGTTAACCCTGGTTTCGGTGGGCAAGCCTTTCTACCTGAAACCATGGATAAGATTCGTGAGTTAGTTGCCCTTCGTCAGGAAAAAGGTTTGAACTTTGAGATCGAAGTCGATGGCGGTATTGATGACCAGACCATTTCTCAGGCTAAAAAAGCTGGAGCGACCGTTTTTGTAGCAGGATCCTATGTCTTTAAGGGAGATGTCAATGAGCGAGTACAAACTCTCAGAAAACAACTGGACTAGGGTTGCCGTTTTTGCAGGCGGAGATCGCGGTCATTATCGGACAAATTTTGATTGCTTTGTCGGTGTGGATCGAGGCTCGCTCTGGGTCTTGGAAGAAGACCTTCCTCTGGCTCTAGCAGTTGGGGATTTTGACTCTGTGACTGTGGAAGAGCGACAGGTGATTCATGCACGTGCCCAGCACTTTGTCCAAGCCCAGCCAGAAAAGGATGATACAGATCTGGAATTGGCTCTCTTGACCATCTTTGAGCAAAATTCTCAGGCTCAGGTGACTATTTTTGGGGCTTTGGGTGGTCGAATTGACCATATGCTGGCTAATGTCTTTCTGCCTAGCAATCCCAAGTTGGCACCCTATATGCGCCAGATAGCGATTGAGGATGGGCAAAATGTGATTACCTATTGTCCAGAAGGGACCAGTCAGCTAGAGCCTCGTTCAGACTATGACTATCTAGCCTTTATGCCGGTTCGGGATAGTCAGTTGACCATTCTTGGTGCCAAGTATGAGTTGACAGAGGAAAATTTTTTCTTTAAAAAAGTGTACGCTTCTAACGAATATATAGATAGGGAAGTTTCGGTGACTTGCCCAGATGGCTATGTGGTCGTCTTGCATAGCAAGGACAGGAGGTAGGATGGAGACTGTATTACTACTATTATTAATTGCCAACCTAGCTGGACTCTTTCTCATTTGGCAAAGGCAGGATAAGCAAGACAAGTACCTAGCCAAGAGTTTGGAGGATCAAGCAGACAATCTTTCAGATCAACTGGATTATCGCTTTGAACAAGCCAGACAAGCCAGTCAGCTGGATCAAAAAGACTTGGAAGTGGCTGTCAGCGACCGTTTGCAAGAAGTGCGAATGGAGTTGCACCAAGGCCTGACTCAAGTTAGACAGGAGATGAACGAGAATCTCCTTCAAACCAGAGATAAGACCGACCAACGTCTCCAAGCCTTGCAGGAATCAAATGAGCAACGTTTGGAACAAATGCGCCAAACAGTCGAAGAAAAGTTAGAAAAGACCTTGCAGACGCGCTTGCAGGCTTCCTTTGAGACAGTTTCCAAGCAACTGGAGTCTGTCAATCGAGGTTTGGGAGAAATGCAGACAGTTGCCCGCGATGTCGGTGCACTTAACAAGGTTCTCTCTGGGACCAAGACGCGAGGGATTCTGGGCGAATTGCAACTGGGGCAGATCATCGAAGACATCATGACACCTGCCCAGTACGAACGAGAATTTGCAACGGTTGAAAACTCCAGTGAACGAGTAGAGTATGCCATCAAACTGCCCGGACAGGGTGGCCAGGAATATGTCTATTTGCCGATTGACTCCAAGTTTCCACTGGCAGATTATTATCGCTTGGAAGAAGCCTATGAAGCAGGCGATAAGGACGAAATCGAACGTTGTCGCAAATCACTCCTAGCTAGCGTCAAGCGCTTTGCCAAGGATATCAAGAGCAAGTACATAGCGCCACCGCGGACGACCAATTTTGGAGTCTTGTTTGTTCCGACAGAGGGACTCTACTCAGAGATTGTTCGCAATCCGGTCTTCTTTGATGATTTGAGACGTGAGGAGCAGATTATTGTCGCGGGTCCAAGTACCCTATCAGCTCTGCTCAATTCTCTATCAGTTGGCTTCAAAACTCTCAATATCCAAAAGAGTGCCGACCATATCAGTAAGACCCTTGCCAGCGTCAAGACCGAGTTTGGCAAGTTTGGTGGCATTCTGGTCAAAGCACAAAAGCATCTCCAACATGCCTCTGGCAATATTGATGAATTATTAAACCGTCGTACTACAGCTATCGAGCGGACGCTCCGTCACATTGAGTTATCAGAAGGTGAGCCTGCGCTTGATCTACTCCATTTCCAAGAAGATGAGGAAGAATATGAAGATTAGTCACATGAAAAAAGATGAGCTGTTTGAAGGTTTTTACCTGATTAAGTCAGCTGACCTGAGACAGACGCGTGCTGGGAAAAACTACCTAGCCTTTACCTTCCAAGACGATAGCGGCGAGATTGAAGGGAAACTCTGGGATGCCCAACCTCATAACGTCGAGGCCTTTACTGCAGGGAAAGTGGTCCACATGCAGGGACGTCGAGAAGTTTATAACAACACTCCTCAAGTCAATCAAATTACTCTCCGCTTGCCTCAGCCTGGGGAACCCAATGATCCAGCTGACTTCAAGGTCAAGTCACCAGTTGATGTCAAGGAAATCCGTGACTACATGTCGCAAATGATTTTCAAGATTGAAAATCCTGTCTGGCAGCGTATCGTTCGTAGTCTCTACACCAAGTATGATAAGGAATTCTACTCCTATCCGGCTGCCAAGACCAACCACCATGCCTTTGAAACAGGTTTGGCTTATCATACAGCAACCATGGTGCGCTTGGCAGATGCCATTAGCGATATCTACCCTCAGCTCAATAAGAGCCTTCTCTATGCTGGGATTATGTTGCATGACTTGGCTAAGGTTTTAGAACTCAGTGGTCCCGATCAGACGGAGTACACAGTTCGAGGCAATCTACTTGGCCATATCGCCCTCATCGATAGTGAAATTACCAAGACAGTCATGGAACTAGGCATCGATGATACCAGAGAAGAAGTGGTGCTACTGCGCCATGTCATCCTCAGCCACCATGGCTTGCTAGAGTATGGAAGTCCAGTCCGTCCACGCATTATGGAGGCAGAGATTATCCATATGATTGACAATCTAGATGCCAGCATGATGATGATGTCAACAGCTCTTGCTTTGGTGGACAAAGGAGAGATGACCAATAAAATCTTCGCTATGGACAATCGTTCCTTCTATAAACCAGATTTAGATTAATAATTTAAGAAAAATGAGCATTTTTTAGGATAAGAATGTTCGTTTTTTTATGTGAATATGGTATAATAGATAAAATATCAAAATTAAATGAAGTAGGAAATAGAAATGAAATTAAGAAGAAGTGATCGGATGGTTGTCATTTCCAACTATTTGATTAATAATCCATACAAACTAACAAGTCTCAATACCTTTGCAGAAAAGTACGAATCTGCTAAATCATCTATCTCAGAGGACATCGTGATTATCAAGCGTGCCTTTGAGGAAATTGAAATCGGTCATATTCAGACTGTGACTGGAGCAGGTGGTGGCGTTATCTTTACACCATCAATCTCGAGTCATGAAGCCAAAGAAATGATCGCAGACTTGCGTGACAAACTTTCAGAAAGCGACCGTATCTTGCCAGGTGGCTATATCTATCTGTCTGATCTGCTTAGTACGCCTGCCATTTTGAAAAATATTGGTCGCATCATTGCCAAGAGCTTTATGGACCAAAAAATCGATGCCGTTATGACAGTAGCAACAAAAGGGGTGCCACTCGCAAATGCAGTTGCCAATGTCCTCAATGTTCCATTTGTCATTGTGCGCCGTGACTTGAAAATTACCGAAGGTTCAACGGTCAGCGTCAACTATGTTTCAGGTTCCAGCGGTGACCGTATTGAGAAAATGTTCCTTTCAAAACGCAGTCTCAAGGCAGGCAGTCGTGTCTTGATTGTGGATGACTTCTTGAAAGGCGGCGGAACTGTCAACGGGATGATTAGTCTCTTGCGTGAGTTTGATTCAGAGTTGGCTGGTGTCGCAGTTTTTGCAGACAATGCCCAAGAAGAACGTGAAAAGCAGTTCGATTACAAGTCACTCTTGAAGGTTACCAATATTGATGTTAAGAACCAATCCATCGATGTTGAGATTGGAAATATCTTTGACGAAGACAAATAAGAGATAGAACTAAAGGTTGGAACGATTGTCCCAGCCTTTCTTTGCAAACAGAATAGAAGGATGCTTATGAAAACACCATTTATCAGCCGTGAAGATTTAGAAACAATTGTTGCAGAGTTCCCGACTCCCTTTCATTTGTATGATGAGAAGGGGATTCGTGAAAAAGCAAGAGCCGTCAACCAGGCCTTTTCTTGGAATAAGGGTTTTAAGGAATATTTTGCAGTTAAGGCTACTCCAACTCCAGCCATCTTGAAGATCCTCCAAGAGGAAGGTTGTGGTGTGGACTGTTCTAGTTATGTGGAACTTTTGATGAGCCACAAACTGGATTTTCCCGGTTCTGAAATCATGTTCTCTTCAAACAATACCCCAGACCAAGAGTACGCTTATGCGCGTGAGTTAGGTGCGACCATTAACTTGGATGCCTTTGAAGATATTGAACATTTGGAGCGAGCGGCAGGCATTCCAGAAATTATCTCTTGTCGTTACAATCCTGGAGGCGTTTTTGAGCTAGGAACAGACATCATGGACAATCCTGGGGAGGCCAAGTTTGGGATGACCAAGGACCAGCTTTTTGAAGCCTTTGCGATTTTGAAGGAAAAAGGAGCCAAGACTTTTGGAATTCACTCTTTCCTAGCATCCAATACTGTCACCCATCTCTACTACCCAGAGTTGGCGCGTCAGCTTTTTGAATTGGCTGTTGAAATCAAGGAAAAGTTGGGCATTTCGCTAGACTTTATCAATCTTTCCGGCGGTATTGGTGTCAACTATCGTCCTGAGCAGGAGCCAAATGACATCGCTGTGATTGGTGAAGGAGTGCGTAAGGTTTATGAAGAAGTTCTTACACCTGCAGGACTTGGTCAGGTTAAGATTTTCACCGAATTGGGTCGCTTTATGTTAGCCCCTCACGGAGCTTTGGTCACAAGAGTCACTCATAAGAAAAAAACCTATCGTACCTATCTGGGTGTGGACGCCTCAGCAGTCAACCTCATGCGCCCAGCCATGTATGGGGCCTACCACCATATTACCAATCTGACCCATCCAGACGGACCAGTTGAGATGGTAGACGTGGTCGGTTCACTCTGTGAAAACAATGATAAATTTGCAGTGAACCGCGAGCTACCTCATACAGAAATCGGTGATTTGCTAGTGATTCATGATACAGGTGCACATGGATTCTCCATGGGTTACCAGTACAATGCCAAACTACGCTCGGCAGAAATCCTCTATACCGAAGAAGGAAAAGCCCGCCAAATCCGCCGTGCAGAGCGCCCTGAGGACTATTTTGCAACCTTGTATGGTTTTGACTTTGAATCGGATCATTAAAAGAAATTGAAAATGAAAGTGAAAAACAGATTGCTTTCTAAAAAATAGACAAAAAAACCTTGTTTTTCACCTTACTCGTGATATAATAAAACTATAAAACGGTTTCAAGGAAGGTGACGATATGTCTGAAGAAACAATTGACTATGGACAAGTGACAGGAATGGTGCATTCGACAGAGAGTTTTGGGGCGGTAGATGGCCCTGGGATTCGTTTTATTGTCTTTTTGCAGGGCTGTCACATGCGTTGCCAGTACTGTCATAACCCCGATACATGGGCTATGGAGACCAATAAATCACGCGAACGGACAGTAGACGATGTCTTGACAGAAGCCCTTCGCTACCGTGGTTTCTGGGGAGACAAGGGAGGAATCACTGTTAGTGGTGGAGAAGCCCTCTTACAGATTGATTTCCTAATTGCCCTCTTTACCAAGGCCAAGGAAAAAGGAATCCACTGTACCTTGGATACCTGTGCCCTTCCGTTCCGTAATAAACCACGTTATCTCGAAAAGTTTAATAAACTCATGGCGGTGACAGACTTGGTTCTCCTGGATATCAAGGAAATCAACGACGAACAGCACAAGATTGTCACAAGCCAAACCAATAAAAACATCTTGGCCTGTGCCCAGTACCTATCAGATATCGGGAAGCCTGTTTGGATTCGCCATGTGCTGGTTCCGGGATTGACAGACAGAGATGAGGATTTGATCGAACTCGGTAAATTCGTTAAAACCCTCAAAAACGTTGACAAGTTTGAAATCCTACCTTATCACACGATGGGGGAGTTCAAGTGGCGTGAACTTGGGATTCCTTATTCGCTTGAAGGGGTCAAACCTCCAACAGCAGACCGTGTCAAGAATGCCAAGGAATTGATGGATACAGAAAGTTACCAAGACTACATGAAACGTGTTCATGGATAAAAAAGAAGCCTGATGGAGACATCGGGCTTTTGTGATGCATAAAAAGCCTAGCTTTTCAGCTAAGCTTTTTTTCTTATTTTCTAGAATGTTGTTTACCAGCATTGCGTTTTTTATGTTTCTTATTAGTCATGATCGCAGTTGCTTGGTTTGGAGTGACATCTTTTCGTCCACTTCCAGTTGAAAATGAGCTTGCTTTTGGTGGATTTTTAGCAAATTCTTCACGAACTTTTTTGCGAAGTTTTGGACGAACAACATAGTTAACGATGAACTGTTGGAGAATCATCATGAAACCACCGACAACCCAGTAAAGCGTCACACTGGCTGGTGCGAAGAAGGAGAAGACGACAATCATGAGTGGGCTCATGTAAATCATTTTCTTGAGCTGTTCTCTTTGCATCTCATCTTCTACTCCATGAAGTGAGAGAAGTGATTGGAGATAGTAGAGGATACCAGCGAAGGCAACAAGGAGCAGACTTGGTGAACCAAGATCGATACCCAAGAAGGTAGAGCTAGCTACCCCATCAGTGTATTGGGCTGCAAAGTAGATAGCAGAGAAGAAAGGCATTTGAATGAGGATAGGGAAACATCCGACGCCTCCTAGCATGCTGATACCATGTTCTTTTTGAGCGGCAAAGAGAGCTTGTTGAGCCTCAAGTTTTTCTTCTTGAGTTGTTGCTTCTTTGAGACGTGTTTGATGTGGTTCGAGTACGTGTTTGAGGGCGTTCATCTTTTCAGAGTGAAGTGTCGCCTTCCATGATTGGTAGATACCAAGTGGCAAGATAATCAAGCGCACGATAATGGTTACGATAATGATAGCCACACCAAAGCCTAGACCTTTATCAGTAGCGAAGTACTTGATAGCCTCAGCCATAGGTGCTCCGATGGTATTCCAAATCAATCCTGTGGGTTGTCCTGTTGCTTTGTCTACTTGGACACAGCCTGATAAGACGAGTAGCATAGCCACTCCCATAGCAGAGAGGGCAAAACGTTTAATAGATTTCAATGTTTTCATTCCTTCTTTAAAAATTATACCTTTCTATTCTACTGTTTTTTTGTAAAATATACAATAGTTCTAGAGACCTAATTTGCGACTTTAAAGTCCGAATAGGATGAAAAGTTGCTCATTTGTACATCTAGATAGGTAACTTTTGAAAAAGGTGTCGGACCTTTTCGGATTTCTTGGATAAATTTTGCCATAGTTGCAGAGGAGTCTGCCTGAGCAAGAATTTCCACTGTGCCATCGTCGTTATTCCAGACACGACCAGTGATGCCACCGATTTCAAGAGCTAAAGTATAAACACCCCAGCGAAAACCAACACCCTGCACCCTACCTTGGGCAATCATTCTAACCTTTTGCATACCAAACCCCTTTGATTGTGTTATAATATTTCTATGACTATTATAACCTCAAAAGCCAATTCTGTGGTAAAAAATGCCAAGAAATTACATCAAAAAAAATATCGAAAGTCTGCTTATTTGATTGAGGGCTGGCACTTGTTTGAAGAAGCTGTTCAAGCAGGAGTGACGATTGAGAAGATTTTTGCCCTAGAAAGTTACCGAGATCAGCTAGCGGCTTTTCCTCAAACTGTTTGGGTTTCAGAGGAGATTTTGCTGGATTTGGCAGATACACAAACTCCTCAAGGGATTGTTGCAGTGATTCAAAAAGAAGAAGAGGGGCTGCCTGATTTTCGTCAGGGCAAGTATCTATTTTTAGAGGATGTTCAAGATCCTGGTAATGTGGGCACCATGATTCGGACGGCGGATGCGGCAGGTTTTACAGGGGTTATTATTTCAGATAAGTCAGCGGATATCTACAGTTTCAAGACCCTGCGTTCCATGCAAGGAAGTCATTTTCATTTGCCTATCTATCGTATGCCTCTTACCAGCTTTGTAGAAGAGGCAAAGAAGAGCGATTTGCCCATTCTGGCAACGACCTTATCGAGAGAGTCAAAGGATTATCGTGAGCTTTCTTCACTAGAGAACTTTGTTTTAGTCATGGGAAATGAAGGACAGGGGATTAGTTCTGTCATGGCTGAGAGTGCTGATCAGCTGGTTCATATTGGCATGAAAGGCCGAGCAGAAAGTCTCAACGTAGCAGTTGCAGCAGGCATTTTGATGTTTTATTTCAGCTAATTTATAAAATCTTTGTTATAATCAAGACATATTTATAGAAAAAGGAGAATCAGAATGAATCAAACGATTATTCAAGAACGTTCAGGTCTCAATCAATTTTACGCTAAGGTTTATGCCTTTGTGGGACTTGGGATTGGTCTATCAGCTCTCGTGTCAGCTTTGATGTTGACAGTCTTTCAGTCCCAATTGGTCTACTTTTTAATGCATGGCCGTCTCTGGTTGATGATTGCAACTTTTGCAGAACTTGCTCTAGTCTTTGTTGCAAGTAGCATGGCTGCCAAAAATAGCCCAGCAGCTCTCCCAGTATTTTTAGTTTATTCTGTTTTAAATGGTTTTACGCTCAGTTTTGTCGTAGCCTTCTATACACCTGGGACCGTCTTATCAGCCTTTGTATCCAGTGCCCTTCTTTTCTTTGTCATGGCGGCAATCGGAATTTTCACTAAGAAAGATTTGAGTGGAATGGGCCGAGCTTTGATGGCAGCGCTTGTTGGTCTCATCATTGCCATGGTTGTGAATCTATTTTTAGCCAATAGTTTCTTTGACTACATGATTAGTATTGCCATGGTCTTGGTTTTCTCAGGTTTGATTGCTTGGGACAACCAAAAGATTCGCTATGTTTATGAGCAGTCACGAGGACAAGTAGCGACAGGCTGGGTCATCTCAATGGCGCTTAGCATCTACCTAGACTTTATCAACCTCTTCCTTAGCATCTTACGAATCTTTGGTCGAAACGATTAATGAATGACAGAGTCAGTGTTCAAAAGAGCACTGACTTTTTCTTATTTACTCTTTTCTTTTCTTGGAAATAGGTGTATAATGCTTTTAACTAATTTTTGAGGAGCTGTTTATGAAGAAAAGTTTTATTCATCAACAAGAAGAAATTTCCTTTGTCAAAAACACTTTTACCCAGTATTTGAAAGATAAGTTAGAAGTTGTTGAAGTTCAAGGTCCTATCTTGAGCAAGGTCGGAGATGGGATGCAGGACAACCTGTCAGGTGTCGAAAATCCAGTATCTGTCAAGGTTTTGCAGATCCCAGATGAAACCTATGAAGTCGTTCACTCACTTGCTAAATGGAAACGCCACACCTTGGCTCGTTTTGGTTTCGGCGAAGGTGAAGGCCTGTTTGTTCATATGAAGGCTCTTCGTCCAGACGAAGATTCGTTGGATGCGACCCACTCTGTTTATGTGGACCAGTGGGACTGGGAGAAGGTTATCCCAAATGGTCAACGCAATATCGCCTATCTCAAAGAAACCGTTGAGAAGATTTACAAGGCTATTCGTCTGACAGAGCTAGCCGTAGAAGCCCGCTATGATATCGAATCCATCTTGCCAAAACAAATCACCTTTATCCATACAGAAGAGTTGGTGGAACGCTATCCAGATCTAACACCAAAAGAGCGTGAAAATGCGATCTGTAAAGAGTTTGGTGCAGTCTTCTTGATTGGTATCGGTGGCGAGTTGCCTGATGGCAAACCTCATGACGGCCGTGCACCTGACTACGATGACTGGACAACAGAGTCTGAAAATGGCTACAAAGGGTTAAACGGGGATATTCTCGTTTGGAACGAATCTCTTGGTTGTGCCTTTGAACTTTCATCAATGGGGATTCGGGTAGATGAGGATACCCTCCGTCGCCAAGTGGCTCTTACAGGAGACGAAGATCGTCTTGAGCTGGAATGGCATAAAGCCTTGCTTAACGGCCTTTTCCCACTGACAATTGGTGGAGGTATCGGACAGTCTCGTATGGCCATGTTCCTTCTTCGTAAGAAACACATCGGAGAGGTTCAGACCAGTGTCTGGCCTCAAGAAGTCCGCGATACGTACGAAAATATTTTGTAGAGAATCGAACCGCAAGGTTCGGTTTTCTTTCTCTTTTTGCCTATAATTTGGTATAATAAACGGTATGAAAATCGTATCAGGAATCTACGGAGGGCGTCCCCTCAAGACGCTAGAAGGCAAGACGACGAGGCCGACATCAGATAAGGTGCGAGGAGCTATCTTTAACATGATAGGTCCCTATTTTGAGGGTGGTCGTGTCTTGGATCTCTATGCTGGCAGTGGTGGTCTGTCTATTGAAGCTGTGTCAAGAGGGATGTCCCATGCTGTCTTAGTGGAACGGGATCGAAAGGCACAAGCTATTATCGCTGAAAATATCCAAATGACCAAGGAAGCTTCCAAATTTCAGCTCTTAAAGATGGAGGCTGAACGGGCCTTGGAGCAAGTTAATGGTCTCTTTGACCTGGTCTTTTTAGACCCTCCCTATGCCAAGGAACAAATCGTTGCAGATATCGAAAAAATGGCAGAAAGAAACCTTTTCTCCGAAGAGATCATGGTTGTCTGCGAAACCGATAAGTCTGTAGAACTTCCAGAAGAAATCGCCTGCTTAGGTATCTGGAAGGAAAAAATATATGGGATTAGTAAGGTGACAGTCTATGTCAGATAAAATTGGATTATTTACAGGTTCATTTGATCCGATGACAAATGGACATCTGGATATCATTGAACGAGCCAGCAAACTCTTTGATAAGCTCTATGTCGGGGTGTTCTACAATCCCCACAAACAAGGTTTTCTCACTGTTGAAAATCGCAAACGAGCAGTCGAAAAAGCGGTGGCGCATTTAGATAATGTAGAGGTGCTGGCTTCTCATGACCAACTAGTCGTCGATGTTGCAAGAAGGTTGGGTGCTAAGACCCTTGTCCGTGGCTTGCGAAATGTCACCGACTTGCAATACGAGTCTAGTTTTGATTACTACAATCATCAACTGGCTCCAGAAATCGAAACCATTTACCTATATAGCCACCCAGAGCATCTTTATATCAGCTCTTCGGCCGTGAGAGAACTTCTGAAGTTTGGTCAGGAGATTCAGCAATATGTCCCAAACAGTGTTGTGGAGGAATTAGAACATGAAGAAAAAAACTAGATGGCCCTTATATGTCATCCTAGCACTAGTATTGACTTTTTTAGCCTTTGTAGTACCTTTGCCTTACTACATAGAAGTTCCAGGTGGAGCGGAAGATATTCGTCGCGTTTTGAAAGTCAATGAAACAGAAGACACAGAAGCAGGAGCTTACCAGTTTGTGACAGTTGGGATTCGACATGCAACTCTGTCGCATCTTGTCTATGCTTGGTTAACACCTTTCACAGATATTAGAAGTGCCAAGGAGACTACGGGTGGCTCTACGGATGCGGAATTTATGCGGATCAATCAGTTCTACATGCAAACTTCTCAAAATATGGCCAAATATCAAGGTTTGAAGACGGCTGGTAAGGATATCGAACTCAAGTACTTGGGAGTTTACGTCTTAACCGTGACGGACAATTCAACTTTTAAAGGCATTCTGAACATTGCAGATACAGTGACGGCTGTTAATGACAAAACGTTTGACAGTTCAAAAGACTTGGTCGACTATGTCAATTCTCAACAATTAGGGGACACGGTCAAGGTAACCTATGAGGAAGACGGAAAAGTCAAGTCTGCTGAAGGTAAAATTATCACTCTCGAAAATGGGAAAAACGGGATTGGGATTGGCTTGATTGACCGTACGGAAGTGACAAGTGATGTTCCCATTCGCTTCTCCACAGCTGGTATCGGTGGTCCAAGTGCAGGTCTTATGTTTAGTCTAGCTATCTATACCCAGATAGCAGATCCAGGCCTTCGTAATGGCCGTATCGTTGCGGGAACGGGAACCATTGATCGCGATGGAAATGTTGGTGATATTGGTGGAATTGACAAAAAAGTAGTTGCAGCCTCTCGTCAGGGAGCCAACATCTTTTTTGCTCCTGACAATCCAGTCACCGAGGAAGCCAAAAAAGCAGATCCCAATGCGAAAAGCAACTATGAAACAGCCCTAGAAGCTGCTAAAACGATCAAAACAGAGATGAAAATCGTTCCCGTTAAGACCTTGCAGGATGCGATTGATTACCTTAAAAACAATCCCTAATTCGTAGAAAAATTGAAAACTAGCGCGCAAGCGGATAAGATGGTATAATAGTCAAATGGTTCAATTATTATTCACTCTAAGTAGTCATATACTCTTTATTTATTTGAGTTTTTACCTTTTGAAGGAACTTGTGAGATGGGAAAAGGTTTTAAAAGTGACCGCTACTAACACAAAAAAGGTTCGTTTGTTGGTAGGCTTCTTTAGTATTGTGATGGGCTACATATTGAGTTCATTCTTTATCAGTTTGTACCAACTGTGGCAAGAAGCACTTAGAGGACTATTATAAAATCAAAAGTAAAGGAAACAACTATGGAAAAAATTGTGGTTCAAGGCGGAGATAATCGTCTGGTCGGGAGTGTGACGATCGAGGGAGCAAAGAATGCAGTCTTGCCCTTGTTGGCAGCGACTATTCTAGCAAGCAAGGGTAAGACAGTCTTGCAGAACGTCCCAATCTTGTCAGATGTTTTCACCATGAATCAAGTGGTTCGAGGTCTGAATGCCAAGGTGGACTTTGATGAGGAAGCTCATGTTGTCGAGGTTGATGCGACTGGTGATATCACGGAGGAAGCTCCATACAAGTATGTCAGCAAGATGCGTGCATCGATTGTAGTCTTGGGACCAATCCTTGCTCGTGTAGGCCATGCAAAAGTTTCTATGCCAGGGGGATGTACCATCGGGAGTCGTCCCATCGACCTCCACCTCAAAGGTTTGGAAGCTATGGGGGCAAAGATTACCCAGACAGCTGGTTACATCGAAGCCAAGGCAGAACGCCTGCATGGTGCTCATATCTACATGGACTTCCCAAGTGTTGGCGCAACACAAAACCTCATGATGGCAGCGACTCTAGCTGATGGTGTGACTGTCATTGAAAATGCTGCGCGTGAGCCAGAAATTGTTGACCTCGCTATCCTTCTTAATGAAATGGGAGCCAAGGTCAAGGGGGCTGGTACCGAAACCATCACAGTGACTGGTGTTGAGGGCCTCCATGGTACGACCCACAATGTGGTACAGGACCGTATCGAAGCCGGAACCTTTATGGTGGCTGCAGCTATGACTGGCGGAGATGTCCTCGTTCGTGATGCAGTCTGGGAACACAATCGCCCCTTGATTTCAAAACTACTTGAAATGGGTGTTGAAGTGACAGAGGAATCAGAAGGTATCCGTGTTCGTTCTCAACTTGAAAATCTCAAGGCTGTTCATGTAAAAACTTTACCACACCCAGGATTCCCAACAGATATGCAGGCGCAATTTACAGCTCTGATGACAGTCGCAAAAGGGGAATCCACCATGGTGGAAACGGTGTTTGAGAATCGCTTCCAACACTTAGAGGAAATGCGCCGTATGGGCTTGCATTCAGAGATTATCCGTGACACAGCTCGTATTGTTGGGGGACAGGCTTTACAGGGGGCAGAAGTTCTATCAACGGACCTTCGTGCTAGTGCTGCCTTGATTTTGACAGGTCTGGTGGCGCAAGGAGAAACAGTTGTTGGTAAATTAGTCCACCTTGATAGAGGTTACTACCGTTTCCATGAGAAATTGGCTCAGCTAGGAGCGAAGATTCAGCGAATCGAGGCAAATGATGAAGAAGAATAAAAACTTACGCTATGTACTCCGTCGTTTACTGTTGATTTTTATCGTCCTATTGCTTGGCTTTCTGGCTTTAGGAATCGGCTTGATGGTAGGCTATGGAATCCTAGGAAAGGGACAGGATCCATGGGCTATCTTGTCTCCAGCAAAGTGGCAGGAATTGATTAGCAAATTTACAGGAAATTAGACTGGGAGACCAGTCTTTTTCTAAAGAAATAAGGAGAAAAATGGACAAAAAAACAAGACAAGCTCTGATAGGGTTACTTCTATTCTTACTCTTGGCTGCTGGAAGCTACTATATCAAGCAGATGCAGTCAGCGCCAAACACCCCTAGAACCAAGGTTAGTCAGAAAAAACAAGCTTCAGAAGCTCCCAGTCAGGAGCTAGCTGAAAGTGTCTTAACTGAGTCAATCAAAAACCAAATTAAGGGGGGGCTCGAGTGGAATGGAGCAGGGGCCTTCATTGTCAATGGCAATAAAACCAATCTAGATGCCAAAGTTTCTAGCAAACCCTATGCGGATAATAAGACAAAGATAGTTGGAAAAGAAACAGTCCCAACTGTTGCCAATGCCATCTTATCCAAAGTGACTCGGCAGTATAAGAATCGTGAAGAAACAGGCAACGGATCAACCTCTTGGACGCCACCAGGATGGCATCAGGTTAAGAATCTAAAGGGAGCCTATACACATGCAGTTGATAGAGGCCATCTACTAGGCTATGCCTTGATAGGTGGTTTGGATGGTTTTGATGCCTCTACTAGCAATCCCAAGAACATTGCAGTCCAGACAGCTTGGGCAAACCAAGCTCAGGCTGAGGATTCGACAGGTCAGAACTACTATGAGAGTTTGGTCAGAAAAGCCTTAGACCAAAACAAGAGGGTCCGTTATCGGGTGACGCTCCACTATGCGACAAATGAGGACCTAGTTCCATCCGCTTCACAAATCGAAGCCAAGTCTTCAGATGGCGAATTGGAATTCAATGTCCTAATCCCCAATGTTCAAAAGGGAATCCAACTTGATTACAGAACAGGTCAAGTAACAGTGATAGATTAGAAACAATAGATACTATAAAAACAGCTCCTTTGTCTTCTATAGGCAGGGGAGCTGTTCTTTAAATGAAAAATAATGTGAATCCTGATGGATTTTATGATATAATGGAACACAAGATACTATTTTAGGAGAAGGACTATGGAAGACCCGAGCAGTCAGAATTTGTTGCTACAGTTTGTATTGTTATTTATCTTGACCCTGTTAAATGCTTTTTTCTCAGCCACTGAAATGGCGATGGTGTCACTAAACCGTTCCCGAGTGGAGCAAAAGGCAGAAGAGGGAGACAAACGTTACATTCGTTTGTTAAAGGTACTTGAAAATCCTAACCACTTTTTATCAACCATTCAAGTCGGTATCACCTTGATCACGATCTTGTCAGGGGCAAAATTGGCAGATACACTTGGACAAGTAATTGCCTCTTGGATGGGGAATGGAGAAACAGCTTATGCCATTGCAAGTTTCCTCTCTTTGGCATTCTTGACCTACATCTCTATTGTTTTTGGTGAACTCTATCCTAAACGGATTGCCCTTAATCTAAAAGATGCCTTAGCCATTCGCTCTGTTCCGCTTATCATTGGGCTTGGGAAGGTTGTCAGTCCCTTTGTCTGGTTGTTATCTGCTTCAACCAATCTCTTGAGTCGTTTAACACCAATGACCTTTGATGATGCGGATGAAAAAATGACTCGAGATGAAATTGAGTACATGTTGACCAAAAGTGAGGAAACTTTGGATGCAGACGAAATCGAGATGTTACAAGGGATTTTCTCTCTAGATGAGCTGATGGCGAGAGAAGTCATGGTTCCTCGGACGGATGCCTTTATGGTGGATATTCAGGATGATAGTCAAACCATTATCCAAAGTATTCTAAAGCAAAATTTCTCACGTATCCCTGTTTATGATGGGGATAAGGACAATGTGATTGGTTTGATTCATACCAAGCGTTTGCTAAACGCTGCCTATGCAGATGGCTTTGAAAACATTGTCTGGAAGAAGATCTTACAAGATCCACTCTTTGTTCCTGAAACCATTTTTGTGGATGACTTGCTAAAAGAATTGCGAAATACCCAAAGACAAATGGCCATTTTGCTCGATGAATACGGTGGTATGGCTGGACTGGTCACACTGGAAGACCTGCTGGAGGAGATTGTCGGAGAAATCGACGATGAGACAGACCGAGCAGAAATCGAAGTCCATCAAATCGGTGAGGACACCTA
Organism: Streptococcus oralis; assembly: GCA_963527085.1. GTDB lineage: Bacteria > Bacillota > Bacilli > Lactobacillales > Streptococcaceae > Streptococcus > Streptococcus oralis_CV. The sequence continues at coordinate 10,402 of CAURRB010000014.1, read as the reverse complement.
TATTGCACAGGGAACCATGAATCTTAACGACTTCAATAACTACTTTGGTGTCGAACTAGAAAGCGATGATGTGGATACCATCGCCGGTTATTATTTGACGGGTGTTGGTACGATTCCAACAACTGAAAAAATCAGTTATGAACTGGTCAGTCAAAACAAGCAAATCGTCCTGACCAATGATAAGGTGAAAAATGGACGTGTTACCAAGGTAAAAGTTCAAATCACAGAACTAGAACCTGAAGAAGAAACAGAATAAAGCAGTGACTTGAGTCACTGCTTTTTGTAAATCTAGATGGTAGGTTCAGTTATCCCCACTTATTAGGAATAATAAAAAAGCCCGGTTTTACGAGCTTTTCATTTGGTTAATTCCTGTTAATTCAGGTACTGAAAGGCGGTAGACGGATTTGAACCGACGATCAAGCTTTTGCAGAGCCGTGCCTTACCACTTGGCTATACCGCCTCAACGTTTATTATTATACCTTGAAAATCATTTCCCGTCAATAGTTTCTTATTCTAAAATCCAATTTAGGAAAACAGATGATGATTGAGGAAGTGAGAAAAATCTTGTAAAAATCCCGTTCTAAAGAGGGTCAGACTAGAAAATATTTCTTGCAGAAACAAACAAAGAATGTAGAAATTTTGACAAATAGAAGTTTTTTGAGGAAATGCGCCTAAATATTCTGAAAATTCGTTTACTTTTTAAAAAATATATGTTATAATTTCCAATAAGCCTAAATTTTTCAAGAGGAGTTAAAAACATGAAAAAAAGTAGAGTATTTGTTGCAGCAGGAGTTGCTTTATTAGCAGCAGGAGTACTAGCTGCTTGCGGTTCTTCAAAATCATCTGATTCAACAGCGCCAAAAAATTATGGCTATATTTATTCAGCTGACCCAGAAACGTTGGATTACCTCATTTCAGGGAAACAAAGTACTAAGGTTGCCACTTCAAATGGTATCGACGGTCTTTTCACAAACGACAAGTATGGGAATTTAGTTCCTGCAGTTGCAGAAGACTGGTCAGTTTCAAAAGATGGTTTGACTTATACCTACAAGATTCGTAAAGGTGTCAAATGGATGACATCTGATGGCGAAGAGTATGCTGAAGTAACAGCCAAAGACTTTGTAAATGGTTTGAAACACGCAGCTGACAATAAATCAGCAGCTAAGTATCTAGCAGAAGATTCAGTTAAAGGTCTAGCTGACTATATAGCTGGAAACAATAAAGATTTTGCTTCAGTCGGTGTAAAAGCAGTTGATGATTACACCCTTGAATACACTTTGAACAAACCAGAACCATACTGGAACTCTAAGCTAGCCTACTCAATCTTCTGGCCATTGAACGAAGAATTTGAAAAATCAAAAGGATCTGATTTTGGTAAAGCGACTGACCCTACATCATTGCTTTACAATGGACCATTCTTGCTGAGAGGTTTGACTGCTAAGTCATCTATCGAATTTGTGAAGAATGAAAACTATTGGGACAAAGACAATGTTCATCTTGATAAAGTAACACTTGCTTACTATGATGGTTCAGATCAAGAATCAATTGAACGTAACTTTACAAGTGGGGCTTATAGCTATGCCCGTCTCTTCCCAACAAGTTCAAACTACTCTAAGGTAGAAGAAACATACAAAGACAATATCTACTACACTCCATCAGGTCCAGGTATTGGTGGTTTGGGTGTAAATATTGACCGTCAAGGTTACAAATACACTTCTAAGACAACTGATGAAGAGAAGACTTCTACTAAGAAAGCCCTTCTTAACAAGGACTTCCGTCAGGCTTTGAACTTTGCCTTTGACCGTACTTCTTACTCAGCACAAATTAATGGTAAGGAAGGTGCTCCTCTTGCAGTTCGTAACCTCTTTGTGAAACCAGACTTTGTCTCTGCAGGCGAAAAAACTTTCGGTGACTTGGTAACTGAAAAGATGGCGGCTTACGGTGATGAATGGAAGAATGTAAACTTTGCGGATGGTCAAGATGGACTTTTCAACGCCGATAAAGCCAAAGCCGAATTTGCCAAAGCTAAAACAGCATTGGAAGCAGAAGGTGTGAAATTCCCTATCCACTTGGATATCCCAGTAGACCAAACATCTAAAAACTATATCGCACGTATTCAATCCTTCAAACAATCCGTTGAGACAGTACTTGGAGAAGAAAACGTAGTCATCGATATCCAACAAATCACTACAGATGAACTACAGAATATTACATACTACGCAGCTAGCGCAGCGGCAGAAGATTGGGATCTCTCAGGTGCTGTTGGATGGAACCCTGACTATGAAGATCCATCAACTTACCTTGATATCTTGAAAACAACGAATGCTGAACAAACAAAAACCTATATGGGTTATGAAGGTGCAGATAATGCTGCAGCGGCTCAAGTTGGTTTGAAAGAATACGATAAGTTAGTTGATGAAGCTGCTAAAGAAACCAACGATTTGAATGTTCGTTATGAAAAATATGCGGCTGCTCAAGCTTGGTTGACAGATAGCTCACTCTTCTTGCCAGCTATGTCATCAAGTGGTGCTGCACCAATCATTTCTCGTGTTGTGCCTTTCTCTGCATCATACAGTCAATCTGGAGATAAGGGCTCAGACGTATACTTTAAGTATATTCAGTTACAAGACAAGGTTGTAACAAAAGCTGATTATGAACAAGCTCGTGAAAAATGGCTCAAAGAGAAAAAAGAATCAAACGAAAAAGTTCAAAAAGAATTGGCTAATCACGTTAAATAAATAACTCTCAAGAGAACTTTCTCTCCATGAGGAGAAGGTTCTTTTGGGATTTTAAAAGGAAACGATATGAAGAAATATATTTTTATGCGTGTATTGCGTTCATTGTTGTCTATTTTCTTGGTGACAACCTTGACATACACAATTATTTATACGATGGTTCCTCGAAAATTGATTTTCAAGCAGGATACCAACTATAACAAGATTGCAACGACGCCGGACAAGCGGGATAATTATGAAAATACCGTTTATGAACGGATGGGCTATATCGAGTACTACGATACCAAAGAGTTGCAAGAAAGAGCGAGCACGATGGACTCATCTGTAACAGTGGATGCCAATGATACCAATAAGGCAATCTACGAAAAATACATCAACCAACTAGGAAATGGTTGGACACTTGGTGTGTTCTCAGAAAGTGGTCAATTCTATGCTACGCGTGAAATTCCGATTTTTGAACGTGTTTTCAAATTCTATGCGAACTTGATTGACATTGATCATCCAAATAAGATTCAAGACCCTGAAAATCCAAACTTGCAACGTTATCTTCGTTTTGAAAATGACCCTGCTATCGGTTGGTCATTGGTTGGTTCAGGTACAAAACACAAATACCTTTTGTATTTCAACAATCAATTCCCATTTGTACACCAAAACTTTGTGAACATTAACTTGGGAGATTCTTACCCAACTTATGCAAACACACCAGTGCTTCAAGTTATCACACAAGGTCAGGGACAAACTAAGACATCAGAAGTTCAATTCCCTACAGGTAAAAAGACTTCATCTGTAGATATTTACTCTCGTACTTACAAATCTCCAAGTCAAGCAGATGCGCGTGAAGTAGCCAACTATGGTAAAGACGATCCATATACAGCTACAGAAAGCAATTATCAATATCCATCAATGATTGCAAGCTCAGCGGTTGCTGGTTTGATCGGTTTGATTATTTCGTATGCTATCGCTATTCCTCTTGGATCTGCTATGGCTCGCCACAAGAATACTTGGATTGATAGCTTCTCGACAGGTGCTCTAACCTTCTTGCTTGCACTTCCAACGATTGCCTTGGTTTACATCGTCCGCTTGATTGGATCATCTATTGGTCTTCCAGATTCATTCCCTATTTTGGGAGCTGGAGATTGGCGTTCTTATGTCTTGCCAGCAGTCATTCTAGGTTTGTTGGGTGCGCCAAGTACAGCTATCTGGATTCGTCGTTACATGATCGACTTGCAATCTCAGGACTTTGTACGTTTTGCTCGTGCCAAAGGTTTGTCTGAAAAAGAAATTTCAAATAAACACATCTTTAAAAATGCCATGGTTCCTTTGGTTTCAGGTATTCCTGGTGCCGTAATCGGGGTTATTGGTGGTGCAACATTGACAGAAACAGTCTTCGCCTTCCCAGGTATGGGTAAAATGTTGATTGACTCTGTTAAGGCGTCAAATAACTCAATGGTAGTTGGTCTTGTCTTCATCTTCACATGTATTTCTATCTTCTCACTCTTTGTAGGAGATATCTGGATGACCATGCTTGACCCACGTATTAAATTGACAGAGAAAGGAGGCAAATAATGTCAACAATCGATAAAGAAAAATTTCAGTTCGTAAAACGTGACGATTTTGCCTCTGAAACAATTGACGCCCCTGCCTATTCATACTGGGGTTCTGTATTTAGACAATTTCTAAAGAAAAAATCAACAGTCATTATGTTGGGGATTTTGGTTGCCATTATCTTGATGAGTTTTATTTACCCAATGTTCTCAAACTTTGACTTCAACGATGTAAGTAAGGTCAATGACTTTTCTGCTCGTTTTATCAAACCCAATGCTGAACATTGGTTTGGTACAGATAGTAATGGTAAATCCTTGTTTGACGGGGTTTGGTTTGGTGCGCGTAATTCAATTCTTATCTCTGTAATTGCCACTTTTATCAACCTTGTGATCGGGGTTATTGTTGGTGGAATTTGGGGAATTTCAAAATCCGTTGACCGCGTCATGATGGAAGTTTATAACATTATTTCAAACATTCCATCTCTCTTGATTGTCATTGTCTTGACTTACTCAATTGGTGCTGGTTTCTGGAATTTGATTTTTGCCATGAGTGTGACAACTTGGATTGGGATTGCTTATATGATTCGTATCCAAATCATGCGTTACCGTGATTTGGAATACAACCTTGCTTCTCAAACACTTGGAACACCAACCTTTAAAATCATCGTTAAAAATATCATGCCACAATTGGTATCCGTTATTGTTTCTACGATGACCTTGATGTTGCCAAGCTTTATCTCTTATGAAGCCTTCCTTTCCTTCTTTGGATTGGGATTGCCAGTAACAGTGCCAAGTCTGGGACGCTTGATCTCAGATTACTCACAAAACGTTACGACCAACGCTTACTTGTTCTGGATTCCATTGACAACCTTGATCTTGGTGTCTCTTTCTCTCTTCGTTGTTGGTCAAAACCTAGCAGATGCTAGTGATCCACGTACACATAGATAGGAGTAGACATGACAAAAGAAAGAAATGTAATTTTGACTGCTCGCGATATTGTCGTGGAATTTGACGTTCGTGACAAAGTTCTGACAGCTATCCGAGGAGTTTCTTTGGACCTGATTGAAGGGGAAGTTCTTGCCCTGGTAGGTGAATCAGGTTCTGGTAAATCTGTATTAACAAAAACCTTTACAGGGATGTTAGAAGACAATGGACGTATTGCCCAAGGAAGCATCGACTATCGTGGACAAGACTTGACCGCTCTTACTTCTAACAAGGAATGGGAGAAGATTCGTGGTGCTAAAATTGCGACCATCTTCCAAGACCCTATGACAAGTTTGGACCCAATCAATACAATCGGTAGCCAAATCACTGAAGTTATCGTTAAACACCAAGGGAAAACAGCTAAGGAAGCCAAAGAGATGGCAATCGACTATATGAACAAGGTCGGAATCCCAGATGCTGAAAAACGTTTTGAAGAGTATCCTTTCCAATATTCTGGAGGGATGCGCCAACGTATTGTTATTGCAATTGCCCTTGCATGTCGTCCAGATATCTTAATCTGTGACGAGCCGACAACGGCCCTTGATGTAACCATTCAAGCACAAATCATTGATTTGCTTAAAACTTTACAAAATGAGTACCACTTTACCATTATCTTCATCACCCATGACCTTGGTGTGGTGGCAAGTATTGCCGATAAGGTAGCGGTTATGTATGCTGGTGAAATTGTAGAATACGGAACTGTTGAGGAAGTCTTCTACGATCCACGTCATCCATACACTTGGAGTCTCTTGTCTAGCTTGCCTCAGCTTGCTGACGATAAAGGGGAATTGTACTCTATCCCAGGAACACCACCGTCTCTTTATACTGAGTTGAAAGGTGATGCCTTTGCCCTTCGTTCAGATTATGCTATGCAAATTGACTTTGAACAGAAAGCACCTCAGTTTTCAGTCACTGATACTCACTGGGCTAAGACTTGGTTGCTTCATGAGAATGCTCCTAAAGTTGAAAAACCTGGAGTCATTGCAGATTTGCATGACAAAATTCGTGATAAAATGGGCTTTGCTCATCTAGAAGACTAGGAGGAAGGAAATGTCTGAAAAATTAGTAGAAATTAAAGATTTAGAAATTTCCTTCGGTGAAGGAAGTAAGAAGTTTGTCGCGGTTAAAAACGCCAACTTCTTTATCAACAAGGGGGAAACTTTCTCTCTTGTAGGAGAGTCTGGTAGTGGGAAAACAACGATTGGTCGTGCTATTATTGGTCTAAATAATACCAGTAAAGGTGAGATCATCTTTGATGGTCATAAGATCAATGGAAAAAAATCTCATAAGGAATCCTCAGACTTGATCCGTCGTATCCAGATGATTTTCCAGGACCCTGCAGCCAGCTTGAATGAGCGTGCGACGGTTGACTATATCATCTCTGAAGGTCTTTACAACTATCACTTGTTCAAAGACGAAGAAGATCGTAAAGAAAAAGTTCAAAAGATGATTCATGAAGTTGGACTTTTGAAAGAACACTTGACCCGTTATCCACACGAGTTTTCTGGTGGTCAACGTCAGCGTATCGGGATTGCCCGTGCCCTTGTGATGGAACCTGATTTCGTTATTGCGGATGAGCCAATTTCAGCCTTGGACGTATCAGTGCGTGCGCAAGTCTTGAACTTGCTCAAGAAGTTCCAAAAAGAGTTGGGCTTGACCTATCTCTTTATCGCGCATGATTTGTCAGTTGTTCGCTTTATCTCAGATCGTATCGCGGTTATCTATAAGGGAGTTATCGTCGAAGTGGCGGAGACAGAGGAGTTGTTTAACAATCCTGTCCATCCATACACTCAAGCACTTCTATCTGCTGTACCGATTCCAGATCCAATCTTGGAACGCAAGAAGGTCTTGAAAGTTTACGATCCTGACCAACATGACTATGAGACAGATAAGCCATCTATGGTAGAAATTCGTCCAGGTCACTATGTTTGGGCTAACCAAGCGGAAGTTGCTCGTTACAAGAAAGCTCTTAAAGAATAAACAAATTAGGAGAGGATCGAAAGGTCTTCTCATTTTTAATAGAAAAATTCCCCTTCTACTAGCTTGTAAAAGGGGAATTGTATTATAATTAGCGTTTAGACCAAGTGCGTTTCATAAAGAGTAGCAAAATTGGGTATATCTCTAAGCGACCTGCAATCATTGCAAAGGAGAGGAGGATTTTAGAGATGGGACTAAAGATGGCAAAACTCGAGGTTGTACCTAGAATAGGTCCGATATTGTTAAAACAGCTGAAGACAGCACTGGTCACGACTAGAAAATCATTGCTATCAAGACTGACGATAAAGATGAGGGAGAGAATAATCATCATATAGATAGCAAAATATTTAAGAATCTTGTGTTGGGTATCCTTATCAATCACAGTTTTATTGACGTGTAGAGTCAAAACACGGTGAGGGGATAAGGTGGACAAAATCTGATTTTTTGCGATTTTAGAGAGGATGAGTCCTCTAATCACCTTAAGACCACCTGCAGTTGAGCCAGCCGATCCACCGATTCCCATGAGGAAGAGGAGGATAAATTGGGAGAAGAGGGGCCAGTTGGTAATATCTCCGTAACCAAAACCTGTTGTCGTGATGATATTGGAAACCTGAAAGAAGGCCATTTCAACGCTTTTAGAGACACCTTGATAGAGGTGGAGTGTATTAAGAGTAATCAAGCCTGTAGAAACTAGGACAATGATGATATATGCTCGTAGTTCTTCATCTCCCAAGAAAGCCTTAACCCGACGGAGCATGAGGTAGTAGTAGAGATTGAAGTTAACCCCAAAAACCAACACTCCGATACTAACTAGATAGGTGATGAGTGAGCTACCATAGTGGGCAATTCCGTCGTTATAGACGGTAAAGCCCCCAGTTCCTGCCGTTCCCATAGCGATGACAAAACTATCATAGAGAGGCATGCCTGCTAGATAGTAGATAACCACAAAAAGGGAGAAGAGAGCCAGATAAAGCAGATAGAGAATCTGGGCAGTGTTTTTTAGCTTGGATACGACTTTGCCAAAGACAGGTCCAGGGACCTCAGCCTTCATCACCTCCAAGTGACTATTCTTGGCATTGTCCATAATGGCAAGTGCAAAGACGAGTACCCCCATCCCTCCAATCAAGTGGGTGAAACTTCTCCAGAAGAGGAGGGAACGAGTGAGAACGGAAACATCTGTTAGGATAGTAGCACCAGTCGTTGTAAATCCAGAACTGATTTCAAAGAAGGCATCGATGATGCTGGGGATTTGTCCTGAAAAGACAAAGGGGAGGCCACCAAAGAAAGACCATAGAATCCAACAGAGGGCAACAATTAAGACCCCTTCCTTGGCATAAATCCGTTGATTTTTCGGTTTCCGTAAAACGCCTAGACCACCAAGAAGGACTAAAATTCCAATCGTAGAAAAGAGAGCGATAAATACTTGACTGGATTCTTGGTAATAGATTGCTACACTAACAGGTACTAGGAGAAGAACAGCCTCAATCAAGAGCAGTTTTGAGAGGAGGTAACGAATCATACTTTTATTCATTTTTTACCTCTCAATCAAATCATAAATTTTGGTGATATTTGGCAATAAGGTCGTCACGAGTAACTTGTCTCCCACCTCAAGCATATCCTCTCCAGTAGGGAAAATTGTTTTTCCTTTTCGGATAATGGCTGCGATGAGAACCCCTTTTTTTAATTTCAACTGTGATAGAGGTTTGGCAGTCATTTTATTAGCTTCCTTGATTTGGAATTGGAGAGTTTCAATTTGACCGTTTGCTAGATGGTGCATGGCTTGAAGATCTGAATACTGAGCGTTTACTCGACCACGGATAAAGTGCATAATGGTATCCACTGCGATGCTTTTTGGTGTGATGATACTTGAAAAATCAGGTGCGTGGATAATCTCTAGAAGGCTTGTTCGGTTGACCTTGGTGATATTCTTATGGACGCCAACACGGTCAAGAAACATAGAAGTGATGATATTTTCCTCATCAACTCCAGTCAAGGTTGCGACTGCATCATAGTGGGGAGCACTTTCTTCCAGCAAAATGTCTTTTGCAGTTCCATCTCCTTGGACAATATAGAGATTGGGGAACTTTTCACTGAAGAAACGAGCTCTTTCAGGATTGATCTCGATGACCTTGGTATCAATGCGACTGTCTTTTAAAATGCCTAGTAGATAATAAGCGATCTTTCCAGCCCCGACGATAAGCAAGCTTTTCACTGCACGAGATTTAAAATAGTTATGGAAAAGCATCATATCTACACGATTTCCCGTAACAAAAATCCTATCCTTGTCTTGGATAATAACATCACCGCTTGGGATCATAAGTTGATGATCCCTCTCCATAGCACAGACAATGACATTACCAAACTTTTTACGGAAGTCTGAGATTGGCATTTGACAAAGACCGCTAGAATCCTTGATAACAAACTCCATGAGACTGACCCGACCTCCAGCAAATCGTTCGACAGAGAGGGCATTAGGGAAATCAATGATATTTGAGATCGCACGCGCTGCTAGGAGTTCTGGATTAACAATAAGTGAAAATCCAAGAATATTTTTCTCTTTAAAATAGGCATTAGAGTATTCAGGATTTCGCACCCGAACGATGGTTTCTTTAGCACCCATTTTTTTAGCAAGTACCGCTGAAATCATATTCACTTCATCGTGTTCGGTTAGGGCGATAAAGATATCGCACTCTTGAACACCGGCTTGCTCCAAGATGGCAAAGTCAGCACCATTTCCAAGGAGACCTATGATATCATAGCGACTGACAATGTGATTGAGGACAGCCTCATCTTGTTCGATGAGGACAACGTCATGGTTTTCTGCAACCAGTGAACGACAGAGGGCGAAACCAACTTTCCCTCCACCAACAAGGACAATTTTCATATAAAAAACCTACTTTTTCATGATGTAACTATCATACCCTTTTTTAGCAAAAAATGCACTTGCTAAGGCGATTTTTAGGGCAAGAAAGGCCTTTTTCAAGTTTTTGAAGATACATTTGTTTAACTTCTATAACGATGGCTCCGATTTGAAGTGATTTGGCTCTTTTACCATACCTTTTCAGAAAGGGAATGACCAAACATGAAAATATCATCAAAAAAAAGTAAAAAAATCAAGTCGTTTCTATTGACAATGATTCTGAAAGTGTTATACTAAGAAAG
>CAURRB010000013.1:0-37027 GCA_963527085.1 Streptococcus oralis | reverse complement strand
GCCTAAAGCACCCCAAATGTCTTTATTATTTTATTACTGGACCAGTATAACAGAAATTGAAAGCCCTAGCAAGATATTTGACTGGAAAATATATTTATATAGTTTGTTTGTTCATTCTTTTAATCTACATAAAAGGATTGAATTTATCCTATAATTCATAACCAATATCAAAAAAAGCTAATTCTAAAGCAACTGCTTGATTCCAGCGTTGCTGAAGTTCTGTCAAATCTTCTCGACCTTTCCCGACACGATTGAGTTCGTCAACCAGAAATTGAACCCACTCTGTAAAGAAAGGACCTCTGTGGAGATTGATCCATTCCGAATGAATATAGGCTTCAGGTAGTGCCAAATCTTTAGAACCCCAGTCTAAATAGAGACCTTCTGCAATGACCAGCATGACCAAAAGATGAGCATAATCTGATGATGACACAGCAGAATACATTAGCTGCTGAAAGGCTTTTGTTACAGGATGCAAGGTCACTTCCAGATAGTCATTCTCAGCTACTTTTAACTCTTTGAAAGCCTTTTGGAAATAACCATCTTCATCTGCTTCAAGAAAGCCTAGTTGCTTGGCAAAACGAAGTTTGGATTCAAGTTGGTCTGCGTGAGCTACACAGGCACCCAGCATGGATAAGAAGGCATCAAAGAAATGATAATCTTGAATCAGGTAGTCTTTTAAGACCTTATTCTCAATTGTCCCCGCAAAAAGTTCCTTAATAAAACGATGATTGATTGCAGCCTGCCAATCCTTCTGACTGCTTTTTAATAATTCTCCAACGATCAAACCCGGCTGAAATGCATAGTCTTGTGTTTCCATATTACTTTTCCTCTCTTTACTCGTTCGTAATCAATAAAATATCAAGAGATACCAAGCAAAATCGTAATTCCACTTGATACTTTTAAAGAACATCGAGGGCATTTGCAGAAAGCTACCTAAACAAGCCTATCCTCTTTTGATAAACAAAAAAACTCCAATTACAAACGAGAATTAGAGTTTACCTTACAAGATTAGACAGTTCTTTTCGACATACGAAAAAAACCTTTTCACATTTCCCTTCGCCAGTCTTAACTGTATCAGGTTCAATGGGTATCATCTCAGCCTAAAGCACCCCAAATGTCTTTATTATTTTATTACTGGACCAGTATAGCAAAAAATGAAAGCTCTAGCAAGATATTTGACTGGAAAATATATTTATATAGTTTCTGATAGCGATTTAATCTTTCTATACACGAAGAAAAGCCTCCACATCAAATGGAGACTTTCTACTTTCTCAATACAACTTCAAATCACGTGAATCAACTGGGAAGGATGGATTGTATGGATTGTGACGCAGTTTGAAGCGTTTAACATCTTCAATAGTCTGAGTTCCAGATAACTGCATAACTGTCTTTAATTCTGCATTCAAGTGTTCAAAGACTTGACGTACACCCACACTACCACCCAGAGCCAAGCCATAGATGACTGGGCGACCAATAGCTACCAAGTCTGCTCCTGAAGCCAAGGCTTTAAAGACGTGCTGACCGCGACGAACACCAGAGTCAAAGACAATTGGCACACGTTTATCAACTGCTTCAGCCACTTCTTGAAGCGAGTCAAAGGATGCTGGTCCACCGTCGATTTGGCGACCACCGTGGTTGGTTACCCAGATACCAGAAGCACCTGCAGCAAGAGAGCGTTCAACGTCCTCACGGCATTGTGGCCCCTTGACATAAACAGGAAGACCTGAGTAAACAGCGATAAATTCTACATCGCGAGGAGACAAGCGTTGTTTGGCTGATTTGTAAACAAAGTCCATTGATTTACCAGCACCTTCTGGCAGGTATTCCTCAACAATCGGCATGCCAACTGGGAAGACGAATCCATTGCGCTTGTCGACCTCACGATTGCCCCCTACAGTTGCATCTGCCGTCAAGACAATCGCTTTGTAGCCTTCAGCCTTCACACGGTCCATGATGTGGCGGTTAATCCCGTCATCCTTACTAAAGTAAAATTGGAACCAATGAGGTGTCCCTTGAAGGGCTTCCGTAATTTCTGGAAGGTCAACGGTAGAGTAAGAGCTGGTTGTATAAAGAGAACCAAACTCATGCACACCACGCGCAGTAGCCACTTCCCCCTGCTCATTTGCCAATTTATGAGCCGCAACAGGCGCCATAATAATGGGTGAAGATAATTTTTCACCTGCAAATTCAATCTCTGTACTTGGATTTTCAACATCACAAAGCGTATGTGGAACAATCAGTTTGTGGTTAAAGGCACGGATGTTCTCGCGTAGAGTGAAAGTATCCTCTGCTCCACTAGCGATATAACCAAAGGCAGCTTTAGGAATGACTTGTTGCGCCATTGGCTCCAAATCATAAGTGTTAATAAAATCTACAGGTCCTTCTGCATTGCTTGTTTTATATGACATAAAGTGTCCTCCTTATTAAGTAAGCGTTTACTTTTTCTTACATAAACTATCTTACCTCTTTTTCAGAATCCTTTCAAAAATTTTGTCTGGAAATTTCAAATCACAGACATGATAAATATTTTCTATCATTGTGATAAAAAATTCATATTATCCAAACATGCCCTTTAGTGCTACAATAGCTATATTATTCCTAGATGGGAGGTTCTATTTTGGATTGGTCCATTGTTGAACAATATTTACCGCTCTATCAAAAGGCATTCTTTCTGACCTTACATATCGCAGTTTGGGGAATTCTGGGTTCTTTTCTTGTTGGTCTAATCGTTAGTGTCATTCGGCATTATCGCGTTCCTATCTTTTCACAGCTAGCAACAGCCTACATCGAATTGTCACGAAACACGCCCCTTTTGATTCAACTCTTCTTCCTCTACTTCGGGCTTCCCCGAATAGGGATTGTTCTTTCTTCAGAAGTCTGTGCAACAGTTGGGCTCATCTTTTTAGGTGGCTCCTACATGGCTGAATCTTTCAGAAGCGGACTGGAAGCAGTTAGTCAAACCCAGCACGAGATTGGTCTAGCCATCGGTCTAACGCCTGTACAGGTCTTTCGCTATGTGGTTCTTCCGCAAGCGACTGCGGTTGCCCTACCGTCCTTTAGTGCCAATGTCATTTTCCTCATCAAAGAAACCTCTGTCTTCTCTGCGGTAGCCTTAGCCGATCTCATGTACGTCGCCAAGGACTTGATTGGACTCTATTATGAGACAGACATTGCACTAGCCATGTTGGTAGTTGCTTACCTGATCATGCTTCTACCCATCTCTCTAGTCTTTAGCTGGATAGAAAGGAGGCTCCGCCATGCAGGATTCGGGAATGCAAGTACTCTTTCAGGGAAATAATCTCCTGCGTATTCTACAGGGATTGGGTGTCACGATTGGAATTTCCATTCTCTCCGTCCTTCTATCAATGATTTTCGGAACAGTCATGGGAATCATCATGACCTACCATTCTAGAGTTATTCGTTTTTTAACACGCTTTTATCTGGAATTTATCCGTATCATGCCCCAGCTGGTACTACTTTTCATCGTTTATTTCGGCTTAGCTCGAAACTTTAATATCAATATCTCAGGCGAGACTTCGGCTATTATTGTTTTTACCCTCTGGGGTACAGCTGAAATGGGGGACTTGGTACGTGGAGCCATCACTTCTCTCCCTAAACATCAGTTTGAAAGCGGACAGGCTCTGGGCTTGACCAACTTCCAACTTTACTATCACATTATCATTCCACAGGTCTTGAGAAGACTACTACCACAAGCCATCAATCTTGTCACTCGTATGATCAAAACGACTTCCTTAGTTGTCTTGATTGGGGTTGTGGAAGTTACCAAAGTTGGACAACAAATCATTGACAGCAATCGCTTGACAATCCCAACCGCTTCCTTTTGGATTTATGGAACCATTCTGGTCCTGTATTTCGCAGTCTGTTTTCCTATTTCCAAACTATCCACTCACTTAGAAAAACATTGGAGGAACTAAATGTCTGAAACTATTTTAGAAATCAAGGACCTAAAAAAATCCTTCGGAGACAATCCTATCCTCCAAGGTCTATCCTTGCAAATCAAAAAAGGGGAGGTTGTGGTTATTCTTGGGCCATCTGGTTGCGGAAAAAGCACTCTCCTTCGTTGCCTCAATGGTCTAGAAACCATTCAAGGTGGAGATATTCTTCTGGATGGCCAGTCCATTATTGGCAATCAGAAAAACTTTCACCTGGTTCGTCAAAAGATTGGCATGGTCTTTCAAAGTTATGAACTCTTTCCTCACCTAGATGTCCTTCAAAACCTCATCCTAGGCCCTATCAAAGCTCAGGGACGAGACAAGAAAGAAGTAACGGAGGAAGCTTTGCAACTACTGGAACGTGTCGGATTGCTCGATAAAAAAGACAGTTTTGCTCGCCAATTATCTGGGGGACAGAAACAACGAGTGGCGATTATCCGTGCCCTTCTCATGCATCCAGAAATTATCCTCTTTGACGAAGTGACGGCTTCACTGGATCCAGAAATGGTGCGTGAAGTTCTGGAACTCATAAATGACTTGGCTCAAGAAGGGCGCACCATGATTCTGGTAACCCACGAAATGCAGTTTGCCCAAGCTATTGCAGATCGCATTATCTTCCTCGACCAAGGGAAAATTGCTGAAGAAGGAACGGCTCAGGAATTCTTCACCAATCCACAAACCAAACGAGCACAGGAATTTTTAAACGTATTTGACTTTAGCCAGTTTGGCTCATATCTATAAAGGAGATTTTTATGAAACTACTCAAACCAATTCTAACTGTTTTTGCTCTAGCATTTGCTCTTATATTTGTCACAGCTTGTAGCTCAGGTGGAAGCTCTGATGCTTCATCAGGAAAAACAACCGCCAAGGCCCGCACTATCGACGAAATCAAAAAAAGCGGTGAGTTACGAATCGCCGTATTTGGAGACAAAAAACCGTTTGGTTATGTTGACAACGACGGTTCTTACCAAGGATACGATATTGAACTCGGGAACCAACTGGCACAAGACCTTGGTGTAAAGGTTAAATACGTCTCTGTTGATGCTGCCAACCGTGCGGAATACTTGATTTCAAACAAGGTGGATATCACCCTTGCCAACTTCACAGTTACTGACGAACGTAAGAAACAAGTTGACTTTGCCCTTCCTTACATGAAAGTTTCCCTCGGTGTTGTGTCACCAAAAGATAAAGTCATCAAAGACGTCAAAGAATTAGAAGGTAAAACCTTGATTGTTACGAAAGGAACGACTGCTGAAACTTATTTTGAGAAAAATCACCCAGAAGTAAAACTCCAAAAATACGACCAATATAGCGATGCCTACCAAGCCCTTCTTGACGGACGTGGTGATGCCTTCTCTACTGACAATACGGAAGTTCTAGCTTGGGCTCTCGAAAATAAAGGATTTGAAGTAGGAATTACTTCCCTCGGTGACCCAGACACCATTGCGCCAGCAGTTCAAAAGGGTAATCAAGAACTTCTTGACTACATCAACCAAGAAATTGAAAAATTAGGTAAAGAAAACTTCTTCCACAAGGCTTATGAAAAGACACTTCACCCAACCTACGGTGACGCTGCTAAAGCAGATGATCTAGTTGTTGAAGGTGGAAAAGTCGACTAACATCTAATAAACATATAACAAAAAGAAATCAGGTAATCCTAGTGACTACCTGATTTTCTATGTTTTAGGCATTTTGCCAATTTTCTTGGTCTTCTTTAAAGCGTTTTAGGAGAGCGAGTCCTTCTGGCGTGATGTAACCTTCTTCTTGGGCTAAGTGGATCAGTTCGCTGTAATTTGAAAGTGTCACCAATTTCACATCAGCATCCGCAAAATTCTTATCGGCTTTCGGCAATTGATAACTGAAAATCGCTACGACACCAAGAACATCGGCTCCTTCGCGTTTAGCTGCTGCTACGGCTTCAAGAACAGACCCACCCGTTGAAATGAGGTCTTCAACTACTACCATCTTTTGACCTTGAGCTACACGACCTTCGATTTGGTTACCAGCTCCGTGGTCTTTTGGTTTGCTGCGAATGTAGGCAAAAGGCAAGTTCATCTTGTCAGCGATGATGGCTCCGTGAGGAATTCCTGCTGTCGCAGTTCCTGCAATCACTTCTACTTCTGGAAATTCTGCTTTAATAGCTTCCACAAAACCATTTTCAATTAGGGTACGAGTTTCTGGATAGGCTAGCGTCACACGGTTGTCAGTATAAATCGGCGATTTGATACCAGATGCCCAAGTGAAAGGCTCCTCTGGTTTGAGGTAAACGGCTTGAATTTTCAAGAGGTGGCTAGCGATATCTTTAGCAAGTGTCATAGTATTCTCCTTTTGTTTTATAATCTATTTCTTTCATTTCAGTCTTGGTTCCATTCATCCTTGATGGCATGATAAGCTGTAACAGGATCTTCAGATTGGGTAATGGGACGTCCCACTACGATATAGTCACTACCGATTTGATAGGCGTCAGCAGGTGTCATGACACGTTTTTGGTCTCCAACTGCAGCTCCCGCTGGACGAATACCTGGTGTCAGACAGATAAAATCTGGATTGGTGGCCTGCTTGATGAGTTGCACTTCCTGAGCTGAACAAACCACACCGTCTAAACCTGCTTCAGCTGTCTTCTTGGCATAGTGAATCACAGACTCTTGCAGAGTGGTTTGGATATTTTGAAAATCCTGCATCTGGCTTTCCGACGTTGATGTCAGCTGGGTCACAGCGATCAATTTTGCTTGTGTCCCCAGACCTTCACGCGCAGCCTTCATCATCTCCACACCCCCTGCAGCATGAACGTTAGTCATGTCCACACCAAGCTGAGATAAGACCTTCATAGCCGATTTAACTGTATTTGGAATGTCATGTAGCTTGAGGTCCAAAAATACACTATGCCCCAATGACTTCAAATAACGGACAACTTCAGGACCTTCCGCATAATAAAGCTCCATCCCTACTTTTAGATAAAGACTTTCTTCTGCTGGGAAAAGAGATAAAAATTCCTTGACCGCCTCAAAACTAGGAAAATCAAGAGCAATAACTGGACGATGTTCTCGCATAGGTTTCTCCTTTTACCTTTGCTAGTGAGAGAGTCTGGCCACAAGAAGCCACGAAAAAAGGAACCTGCCAACAGCAAGGTTCCACGAAAAATGGGTAGTCTCCACCCTTTCACCGTCTAACCTTAGCTGCCTCTCTGGACTGCTTTAAAGGTTTTTTTCTATTCTATTATTTATAGTAGGACTTGTCAAGCAAAAACTCGAAACTGGACTTCTATACCATTCAAAATCAAGAGGAAAAGTTAGTCTAACGACTCTGTGATTGCTGGCTCGTTTGGCTTTGATTTCCCTGTTCTTCTTGTTTTTTCTTTTCTTCTTCCTGTTTTTTCTTCTCAGCTTCCTTGGCCTCTTGTTTGGCTTTTTCCTCAGCTTCTTCTATCAATTTATCCGCTATGGTATAGCTGTATACTCCAGCTTCCATATCGACTACACTCGGTTCTGTCAATTGTGGCTTGATTTTGCTGTAATAAGGCAATTTCTTGCTCAATTCTGATAGGGGAACCAAAATCTCATCTGTATCCAGCATGGTAATTTTTAAAAGATCTGCTGTTGCCTTGCTCGGCGCTAATTCGATTTTCTGGATTTGACTCTTGATATCCTCACTGATGGTAGACAATCCCGTTATCAACTTTTTCACCTGCTGCTCATCGTTAAAGGTAACTGTCAGATAAGTCTCAGGCAAGTTTAAGCGATCAACAGGAGTTGACTCTACTGTACCACTAGATAGAATAGGATAATGTTCTTCACCAGACACATAATAACCGACAATATCGAATTCCTTAACCTCAATCGTAAAGTTAGTCGGAAATTGATAGTTAATCTTCGCTGATTCTATCCAATGATTGGACTTGATTCGTTCAGCGTATGTTTCCTTATCCAACAATAGAGCTAAGGTATAGTCGCTATCTTGAATTCCAGAAGCCTGTTTGATGTCATCCGCCTGCGTGTTACTATTTCCCTTAACCTCGATATTTTTGATAGTCGAAAGTGGAGTCAATAGATAGACTGAAAGAAGGAGGACCAGGACACTGGGTACCAAGATACTCACAGCTCGCCAAATATGAACAGGCGCAATTTTAGGCTTGGCAGGTTTTTCTGGTCTTTCTTTTTTCTTCTTCTCTTTTTCCTCTTTGACTTTAGGGGCATCCTTTTGAGATTTTTCTTCTTTTTCGGATGGTTCCTCGCTTGGACTTGAGGCTTCCTCATCTGACTCACTCGATGATTTCTTGGATTCCTCCAATAGTTTCGAGTTGGCTTCCTTACGAGCTTGTTTTTCCTTTTCCTTCTCTTCAGCTAGGGCAGCTTCTTCCTCAGCCTTCTTCTTCAGGTATTCCTGGTTTCGTTTCTGCCATTCAGACAATTCTTGCTTCTGGTTTGATTCTTTTTTCTTATCCTTTGACATTGATATTCCTTATGCTAGGTCTTTTCTTAGTAGATCGTAAAAATCTGCAAGAGATTTCAATTCAGTCGAAGCTTTCATGCTAGCTTGGTACTGATCCTTGTGACTAAGCAAGTGGCTGAGTTTCTCCTCCAAGCTTTCCAAGGTCAAGTCACTTTCTTGAAGTTCTTCTGCATAGCCTTTCTTAACAAAGTAGGCTGCATTTTCAATCTGGTCTCCTCGACTTGCTTCACGACCCAATGGTACGATGAGATGGAGTTTCGCCATGGCCAAGAGCTCGAAAATCGTATTGGCACCACCACGCGTTACCACCACATCTGCCATCTCCATCAAAGGTTGATAGAGATCCGTCACATAATCAACACGAAAGAGATTTTGACTCAACTCATTGAGGCTAGAATCTCCAGTGAAATTGATAATATTGTAGCGCTCTGTCAGTTCTTGCTTATAATCTGTCACTAATTGGTTAAATACACGAGCTCCTGCAGAACCACCAACAAACAATACCGTTGGCAATTTAGGATCAAAGTGGGTTTGGATATCCACCAATTCATCTGGTTCAGGAGTGTTTTGATCTGAAACCTTTGTCACTGCTCCCACATGCTCGACTTTTGCGAGACCAGCAGCCTGCTCAAATGTCGAATACATCTTGGTCGCAAATTTATAGGCGATTTTATTGGCCAAGCCCATAGAAAGGTCAGATTCATGAATAAAGACAGGCACTCCTGACACTCGCGCTGCTATAACCGGCGGTACAGAGACAAATCCTCCCTTAGAAAAAAGAGCCTGTGGACGCAGTCGTAACATGATAAAGAGCGATTGGACAATTCCCCAACCAACTTTAAACACGTCCAGCATATTTTGCCAAGAGAAATAGCGACGCAACTTCCCAGTCGCAATGGAATGGAAGGTCACGTCCAGACCTGACTTGAGGATTTCTTGGTGTTCGATTCCATGCTTGTCACCGATATAATGAACTTCCCAGCCGTCTTCGATGAACTTAGGCATTAACAAAAGATTGAGGGTGACATGTCCAACCGTCCCCCCACCTGTAAAGACAATTTTTTTCATATTATTCCTTTAACTCCGCTACTGTGTCGATAAAGAGGTCGCCACGTACTTCAAAGTTAGCATACATATCCCAGCTAGCATTGGCAGGGCTGAGAAGAACCACATCTCCTTGAGTCGCGAGCTCATAGGCCTTGTGGGTTGCATCAGCAATATCTATCGCATCTACATAAGCCACACCAGCCTTATCCGCTGCCCGTTTGACACGTTCTGCAGACTGACCGAGGATAACCATCTTCTTGAGCCCTGTAATATCTGGCACCAATTCGTCAAACTCATTTCCACGGTCCAAACCACCTGCAATTAAAATGACCTTGCTATTGTCAAATCCTGACAAGGCTTTTTGGGTAGCCAAGATATTGGTTGACTTGCTATCGTTATAGAATTTAACACCCTGAATTTCATCCACAAATTGGAGACGGTGTTTGACACCACCAAAGGCTGAAAGAGTTTCCTTGATGGTTTGGTTATCCACACCACGGAGCTTGGCTACAGCAATAGTCGCAAGGGCATTTTCTACATTGTGGCTACCTGGAACTCCGATTTCATCAGCTGCCATGACCACTTCGCCACGGAAGTAGAGTTTACCATCTTCCAGATAAGCTCCATCAACCTTTTCAAGTGTTGAAAATGGTACAACGGTAGCTTGTGTTTTGGTAGCCAATTCTTTTGCCAAATCTTGGTTAAAGTTCAATACAAGGAAATCATCCGCTGTCATCTTGTTCTGGATATTCCACTTGGCTGCCACATACTCCTCAAAAGAACCATGATAGTCGATATGAGTAGGCATGAGGTTAGTAATAACCGCAATCTCAGGATGGAATTCTTGAACACCCATCAGTTGGAAAGAAGAAAGTTCCATGACGAGCGTGTCCTTGGCTGTCGCAGTTTGAGCCACTTGACTAGCAGGATAGCCGATGTTCCCTGACAAGAGACCGCGTTGACCAGCAGCAGTTAAAACTTCCCCAATCATCGTCGTTGTGGTTGTTTTCCCATTTGAACCAGTAATACCGATAATTGGCGCATCTGAAATCAAATAAGCCAATTCCACCTCAGTCAAGACTGGAATCCCCTTTGCCAATGCTTTTTCAATCATGGGATTGCTATAAGGAATCCCTGGATTTTTCACCATCAGAGCGAAATCTTCATCCAAGAGCTCCAAAGGATGCCCACCAGTGACAACCTTGATTCCCTCTTCTAGCAAGCTTTGAGCAGCAGGATTCTCCTCAAAAGGCTTGCCGTCATTTACTGTCACAATAGCACCCAGCTTGTCCAACAAACGGGCCGCAGACTCACCAGACTTAGCCAAACCTAAAACAAGTACTTTCTTATTTTTAAATTGATCGATTACTTTCATGTCTCAAACTCCATTTCTACTCCTACTATTTTACCATTTTTATGGAAATAATACTAAACGAAAATGCTCTAGTCCTCATTCTGACATCGAAAAAGAGAGCCATAGCTCTCTTTCTCTTTATCTTCTTCTGCTCTTTTTTTCAGACATGAGCGTAATGTCTCTCAAGCTAAAGTAGGCTAGGGCCAGCATGGCGATTGTGACAAAGAATTCTGTCGGTAATTGGAAGATTTGCAAGATGGACAACATCAGCAAAATCAAGAGTGCAACAACTACAAAGACCAAGATAACGATGTTGACTGTTCCTTTGATACTTTGGGGTGTCGCAAATACATAGAGTAGTAATAAGAGTATCCCTATGATTAAATAGACCATCTTTATCTCTTTCTAGCTCTTATTCAGCTGATTTTTTCTTTTTGTTGGCTTTCTCGCGCTCTGCCTTGTTGAGGATTTGTTTACGCAAACGGATAGACTCAGGCGTTACTTCCATGTACTCATCGTCATTCAAGAATTCAAGAGACTCTTCAAGGGTCAAGATACGAGGTGTCTTGATAACCGCTGTTTGGTCCTTAGTAGCTGAACGGACGTTGGTCATTTGTTTGGCCTTAGTGATGTTAACTGTCAAGTCATTCTCACGAGAGTTTTCACCAATGATCATTCCTTCGTAAACCTCAGTACCTGGATTGACAAAGATGGTTCCGCGTTCTTCAATCGACATGATTGAGTAAGTTGTTGCCTTACCAGCATCGATGGAAACAAGGGCACCACGGTGACGTCCACCAATTTCACCTGGAATCAATGGCAAGTATTGGTCGAAGGTATGGTTCATGATACCGTAACCACGAGTCATTGACAAGAACTCAGTTGAGTATCCGATCAAACCACGCGCTGGAACAAGGAAGACCAAACGAGTTTGACCATTACCAGTTGAAATCATATCCAACATTTCACCCTTACGTTCAGAAAGGCTTTGGATAACAGAACCTTGGTATTCTTCTGGAGTATCGATTTGAACACGTTCAAATGGCTCACATTTAACACCATCAATTTCTTTTACGATAACTTCTGGACGAGATACTTGAAGCTCATAACCCTCACGACGCATGGTTTCGATCAGGATTGACAAGTGCAATTCTCCACGTCCTGAAACTGTCCATTTATCTGGTGAATCCGTTGGGTCAACACGAAGGGAAACGTCTGTTTGCAATTCTGCCTGCAAGCGTTCTTCTACCTTACGAGAAGTTACCCATTTACCTTCTTTACCAGCAAATGGTGAGTTGTTGACCAAGAAAGTCATTTGAAGCGTTGGCTCATCAATGTGTAGGATTGGAAGAGCTTCAACTGCGTCTGTCGGAGTAATGGTTTCACCGACAAAGATGTCTTCCATACCTGAAACGGCAATCAAATCACCTGCTTTTGCTTCTTGGATCTCACGACGTTCCAAACCAAAGAAACCGAAGAGTTTTGTAACACGGAAGTTCTTCGTTGTACCATCTAGTTTAGAAAGGGTAACTTGGTCTCCAACCTTAACAGTACCACGGAAGATACGTCCGATACCGATACGACCTACGAAGTCATTGTAGTCCAAGAGTGATACTTGGAATTGAAGTGGCTCATCAGAGTTGTCTACTGGAGCTGGGATGTGTTCGATGATAGTATCAAAGATTGGCGCCATTGTTGCTTCTTGGTCAGCAGGATCATCAGACAAGGAAGATGTTCCGTTGATAGCTGAAGCATAAACAACAGGGAAATCAAGCTGGTCATCATCCGCACCAAGCTCGATGAAAAGTTCCAAGACTTCGTCCACTACTTCTGCTGGACGAGCTGATGGTTTATCGATTTTATTAACAACCACGATTGGAACAAGGTCTTGTTCCAAGGCTTTTTTTAATACGAAACGAGTTTGTGGCATGGTTCCTTCGTAGGCATCTACGACCAAGACAACACCATCAACCATTTTCATGATACGTTCCACTTCTCCACCAAAGTCCGCGTGTCCTGGTGTGTCCATGATATTGATACGAGTTCCGTTGTAGGCAACGGCTGTATTTTTCGCAAGGATGGTAATTCCACGCTCTTTTTCGATATCGTTTGAGTCCATAGCGCGCTCTGCCAATTCAGTACGTGCATCAAGCGTTTCTGATTGTTTCAATAATTCGTCAACGAGGGTTGTTTTACCGTGGTCAACGTGGGCGATAATCGCAATGTTACGGATATCTTCTCTTAATTTTGTCATGATTTCCTCTAATATTTAAATTTTTATTTCTAACTGAACAATTATACCACAGTCTCATTCAAAAATCACAGTTCAGCTAAGTGTAAATGTTTTCACTCTGCTTTTCTAGTCAAGGCAACTCTTTTCAAAGTCAGAGACTTATGATAAGATAAGCTGGTATGCGTTTAGATAGATTATTAGCCCAAGAAAAGGTCAGTCGCAAGGCTATGAAACAGGCTTTATTAAAAAAAGAAATCCTAGTAGATGATTGTCCAGCCAGCTCACTCGCTCAAAATGTCGACACTGGATTACAGAAATTAGTCTTTCAAGGACGACAGATTCAAGGATACGAGCACAACTATCTCATGCTTCATAAGCCAAACGGAGTCGTTACAGCTAGCAAGGATAAGAAACTGCCAACCGTCATGGACCTACTCCCACCTGACATCCAGTCTGACCAGCTCTATGCTGTCGGCAGATTAGACCGCGATACGACGGGACTGCTCCTTTTAACAAACAATGGACCTCTTGGCTTTCAGCTCCTTCATCCCCAGTACCATGTCGATAAATCCTATCAAGTGGTAGTAAACGGACCGCTCACGTCAGACCATATCCAAAAATTCAAAGATGGGATTGTCTTTTTAGATGGGACCACTTGTAAACCTGCTCAGCTTGAAATCCTGTCCGCAAGCCCAACAGAGAGCCGGGCCTCCATCACTATCTCTGAGGGCAAATTTCATCAAGTCAAGAAGATGTTTCTATCAGTTGGTGTCAAGGTGACTGCCCTAAAACGAGTCCAGTTCGGTGACTTTACATTAGACCCAGAACTAGCAGAAGGACAATACCGTTCCTTGAATCCAGAGGAATTGGAAATCATTAAAAACTATTTAGAGATGAGTCGATAAAACAAAAAAGCTTTATATTTAAAGCTTTTTTGTTTTTTGCTTATCTAAAAACTATTGCGATTGCTAGAATCCAGTTAAGAACAGAAACTACAAGTCCTACGATATTGAGAATTTTTTCTGTTTTATAGTCCAGTCCAGATTCTTTTTGGTATGAAAAAGCCAAGACCAATCCTATGATCCCCAAAATCAGACCCACTATTGGCGATAGCAAACCAAGGACGATAGATAAGATACCTAAAATAAGTGAAGGTTTTTTCTTTTGTTGTGAATTCATATTATAAAATCTCCTTAAAATTAATATAAATGATGATACCATAAAATGCAAGCTTTATCTATCATTCGACAGTTTTTAACAGAATGTTAGCTAGTCTTGACTTTCCCGTTCCAAGAATCCAATCCATAAGAAAGGATATAAATCTCAGAAAAACCTTGTTTTTTCAAATAAAGTGCTGCATTGGTCACTCCTTGTCCGCGTTGGTTTTCGTAGAGAAGGACAGGTTTATCCTTACGAAGGGCTGCAAGGCTTGACTTCAACTGATTTGAAGGAATATTGCGAGCTCCGAGGATATGTTTTCTGTGAAATTCTGCTGGTTCACGGACATCAATCAATTGCCCTTTTCGAATCAAGGCTTCAAATTCTGCATTATCCACAATCTTAGCCGCACGACGAATACGAAGGTAGTTATAACCCATCCATGCCGCCATCGCTAGTACGATTCCCCACAAAACCCAAATTGTCATAAGTTCTTATCTCCATTTTTCTCTATGTAGTCTAATTCTATCTTGTGCTCTCTACGAAGAACAGCTTCCGCCTCTAGATAGTCTAGCTTGTCCATCAGACCTGCATCATAGATCCGAGAGAGTTCGAGCTTCATCAGTTCAATATCATACAAGCGCTTCCCCATGTAAACAATAATGCCAAACTGTTTGAGAAATTGCTGCACATCATAGAATGTTTTCATAGCTTTCATTCTAACAGATTTTAGACTTTTTTTCAATACTGGACCGGCTCTTTCCCCCTATTTTCTTCGTCTTCATTGCCCATTCTTCCGCAAGTATGGTACAATAAAAACATGAGAATTCAACAATTACACTATATTATCAAAATCGTCGAAACTGGCTCTATGAATGAAGCAGCCAAGCAACTCTTTATCACCCAACCCAGTCTCTCTAATGCCGTTCGAGACTTGGAAAATGAAATGGGCATTGAAATCTTTATCCGCAATCCCAAGGGCATTACCTTGACCCGTGATGGGATGGAGTTTCTCTCTTATGCCCGTCAGGTTGTCGAGCAGACCCAGCTTCTGGAAGAACGCTATAAAAATCCTGTCGCCCACCGCGAACTTTTCAGCGTTTCCTCTCAGCACTATGCCTTTGTAGTCAATGCCTTTGTCTCTCTGCTCAAGAAAAGTGATATGGAGAAATACGAGCTCTTCCTTCGTGAAACTCGGACTTGGGAGATTATCGATGACGTCAAGAACTTCCGTAGCGAGGTCGGTGTCCTCTTTTTAAACAGCTACAACCGCGATGTTTTAACGAAAATGCTAGATGACAATCACCTCTTAGCCCACCACCTCTTTACCGCTCAACCCCATATCTTTGTTAGCAAGACCAATCCTCTAGCTAAAAAAGACAAGGTCAAACTGGCTGATTTAGAAGATTTTCCTTACCTCAGTTACGACCAGGGGACGCACAACTCCTTCTACTTTTCAGAGGAGATTCTTTCACAAGAGCACCACAAGAAATCCATCGTAGTCAGTGACCGTGCCACCCTCTTTAATCTTTTGATTGGTTTGGATGGTTACACCATTGCAACAGGGATATTGAACAGCAACCTCAACGGAGACAATATCGTTTCCATTCCACTGGACATTGACGACCCGATTGAACTAGTCTATATCCAGCATGAAAAAACCAGCCTGTCTAAGATGGGCGAACGCTTTATCGAATACTTACTAGAAGAAGTTCAATTCGATAATTAATAGGAAAAATGAAAAAGAGAAAAGAAAAAGTTAGGAAATAAAAAGTGAAAAAGATACTACTGACCAGTGCTTTAATCCTTTCAATCGCAGGATTAGCACCCGCATCCGTCTTAGGAGAAGAAAACACTACTCAATCCACATCTGCTGTCAAGGAAGCAATTGCCAAAGAAGAAAAGAAAGAATCGAGTGTTGAGGAAAACTCTAAATCAGAAACTCTTCCGAAAGTAGATGTGCAAGAAGACAAGCCCAAAAAAGAAGGATGGTACCAAGAAAATCACCACTGGCGTTTTTACCAAGATGATAAACCTGCTTTGAACTGGAAACAAATCCAAGGCAAATGGTACTACTTCGATCAAGATGGTAATCGTCTTCATTCTACTGTCTACAAAGGCTATGCCTTTGACCAAGATGGTGTCATGATAGAAAATAGCTGGACCAAACTGGACAATCAATGGTATTATGCTGATTCCTCTGGACGACTTGCTCAGAACACTTGGAAAAAAATTAACGGCTCTTGGTACTATTTTGACCAAATTGGAAGTATGCTCAGCAACACTGCCGTTGACGGCTATCTTCTCACAAAAAGCGGAGCTATGGCAGAAAAGGGTTGGACTAAATTAGACCAAATTTGGTACTATGTCGCTCCTTCTGGAAAGATCTCGCAGGATAAATGGGAGAAAGTCAACGGTTCTTGGTATTACTTTGACAAAGACGGTGGAATGCTGAGTGCGACAACCTTCAAGGGCTACCTCTTCAACCAGAGTGGAGCTATGGCAGAAAACAACTGGGTCAAAATCAAGGATACTTGGTTCTATGCGAACGGGTCAGGGAGATATATTCAAGACAACTGGCAAAAGATTCAAGGTTCCTGGTACTCATTTGACCAGAATGGTGGAATGCTAGCAGACAAATGGAAAGAAAGCTACTACCTTAAAACCAGTGGAGCCATGGCGGAGAATGAGTGGATCTTCGATAAAACCTACAAGAGCTGGTTCTATCTAAAAGCGGATGGCCGTTATGCAAATCAGGAGTGGATTGGAGCATACTACCTCAAGTCAGGTGGTTACATGGCAAAGAGCGAATGGATTTACGATAACTCTGACAAAGCACGCTACTACCTAGATGATAATGGACATTATGTTTCAGGAACTTACAAGATAGACGGTAAGGAACACCTGTTCCAAAAATACGGCCAATGGATTTCTGAAGTTTCAACTGAAGGCGGATTTACAAAAGGCCTATACAGCAATACCATTTTCCTAGATCCTGGGCATGGTGGTCGAGATTCAGGTGCCTTTTACTACAATGTAGCTGAAAAAGATCTCAACATGCAGATTTACCGTAAGCTTCGTACTAAGTTAGAAGAACTAGGCTACAAGGTCCTCACTTCTCGTGATAGTGATATTGACGTTGATTTTGTTACCGAACGTTCTCGTATGGTTAATAAGACCAACTCTGATATTTTTATCAGTATTCACTTCAACGCTACTGGTAATACCTACTCAAAAGCGAGCGGTATTCAAACCTACTCCTATAGCGATGAACCTGATTATCCAAGTAAGATTAATAAATACTGGCACAATCACCCAGATCGTATGAGTGAAAGCAAACGCCTCGCCGCTGCCATCCACTCCTCTCTTCTAGCAGAAACAGGGGCCAAGGATGCTGGCCTGTTGGAGAGTAGCTATGCCGTCCTACGCGAAACAGCCAAACCAGCTGTCCTCCTAGAGCTTGGATATATGGATAATTTCTCCGAAAACCAACAAATCAGAGATAGCCGCTACCAAGATAAACTGGTCGCAGGTATTGTGAAAGGGATCCAAAAATATTACGCTGGTCAGTAAAAAAAGTCTCGAGAAATCTCGAGACTTTTTATTTATCTTCTTTTTTATCCTTATCAGGAAAGAGGTAGCCAAGTCCTACACAAGCTAGCACACCAGCACCAATCACCAAACCACTTGAAATTGGCAAGAGATCAAAAATAGCATTTGCAATGATAAAGGCAATGATCAAGCACATCAAGCTAGCCTTGTAGTCTTTTTTCAAAAAGTTTTCTAGCATGAAATAGAGGAACAATCCTACCGGAATGAGTGACCAGAGGTTGATATCCAAACTTGGCCATCCAACAGATCCGAAATACAATACTAGCGCTGCTGCTACTAAAAATACAAGTCCTAATAATTTTTTCATTTTTTTGTCTCCATTTTCTTTTTTAGGTTCTTGAGTTGTCTGATACTGACCCCTCACGTCCCTTACATGAATCATTATAGCAGAGGAATTTTTCAAGAACAACCCCTTTTGCCTATCTGGTCAATATCTCTGTCTAAGTGGTTGAATAGTCGTGATAAAAGAAAAAGAAGCCCTAATGGACTTCTTGATTTTGCCGATTGTAACAGTATTTTTGAACGAATACCATCTAGTTTTTCTTTTCCTTTGACTCTAGAGAAGATTTAATTGATTCACGGTCTGCTTGTAGTTGAGCTAAGTTCTTTTCTGCTTCCTCAAGTTTACTGGTATCTGGTTTCACACGATAATAAACATTTTCTGGTTTCATTAACATCGCTCCATACTCTTGCCCAGAAAGTAGTCTTTCCTCAGCATGATTGCTTTTATCTGTAATCTTTCCGTCATCAGCAGGTTGCATAACAACTCCACTTGGCACAGCTACTACTACAAATCCTCCAGCAATAGAATCTTTTACCCATGCACTAATAGACGCTGTCTCAGGGTTACGACTATCTTGTCCTTTTGATACCTTTAATCCAACTACAGATTCGTACTTTTGATCATTTGTAAACCAAGTCGCACGTACTTCTCCAGAATCATTAATAATGTATTCATTACCAGATTGACTACGCCAAGTACCTTCTAAACTAGACAAGTCATTGTTCTTAATTGCTTCAATATCTAATTTTGGAACAGCAGTTTCTTTCTTGAACTTGCTAACAAATGCTTCTGCTTCCGTAATTTTGGTATCTAAAGCAGTCAGTTGATCCTTGAGTTTCTGAATTTCCTCTTGTTTATCCTTATCAGTCTCATCTGTCTTTCCTTGGCTTGTAGACGATTGACTTGTTGACTCTGTAGTTGAAACAGCAGACGATGCTTGATTTGACTCTTTCTTTACAATCAGAAAATATGAGAAAATACTTACCAAGATAAGAGTGACTAAAACAGCGAGTGCTATGCCAATATAGATTTTTATTTTTTTATTTGGAGTCAACTTTGATTCTGACCGCTTACGTCCGTTAATCTCTTCAAATTGTCTTTCCCGTTCTTTCTTATTCATAATTTTCTCCTTTTTGATTTATATTCAGCCAAGTTTGCGAGACTTCATTCGTTACTATCCATGAACTTTTATGACTTTTTAAAAAAATCAAAGCAAAAATTTCTAGAATAATTAACAGCCTATAGTCCTCTAAAACGGAACGAAAACAAGTGCTTATTAAAATATATTATACCACAAAATATAAATTTTAGTTTTAATTTATAAGTAGGAGTTTCTGACGTTAAATAGAACCTATCTCAAACGTTCCACCTTTCCTATATTTACAAAAAAAGAAGCCCGTTTGGACTTCTTGATTCTGCCGATTGCAGGGCTTGAACCTGTGACCTACGCGTTACGAGTGCGTTGCTCTACCAACTGAGCTAAATCGGCGATTACCCTTTTAGTATAGCACTCTGAGAATAGATGTCAAGAAATTTTTATCTCCATTAGAAAAAGCCTGTCCTGTGACAAGGCTTTTACATATATCTCTTTAAAATCTCCTATTTTCATAGAAATCTAAATAATATATTTATAAATCAATATTTTCACAAAACTATGTCATCACCTCACTATCTAATCTCAGTACTTAAAGCATTTTTTCTATAGCTTTTGTCTTAATCTTTATTTTTTCTCTTCAATCCAAGAAAAGCTCCTACTATAAACATGATTCCGGCAGCTAATAGTGTCTGGGCTCCGCTTGCTGTTCCGGTTTTTGGCAACTGATTAGGATTGTTACTAGTTGATTTACTATTGATGTTAGTATTTTTATTAGTTAAGTTCCCTTGTTCATTTAGATAAACGTTCTTGTCAATTTCAAAGTTTTTATCATTTTCATCAGAAACAATACTGTTGACATCATTAGTTGAATCAGATTGTGTTTTTTCTTTCTTTTTCGATACATCAAAAGTAGGTTTATTTTCCTCCTCCTTTTTCTCCTCTATTTTCTTGAATACAGGTTTTATAAAGGTATCTTTTGATAGATTAAGAACATAGCCGGCGTCTTTTTTCCCTTCGAAACCAGAAATTTCCCAACCATCAAATTGGTATCCTTTTTCTAATTCACCCTTATAGACAGGTAACATAAAATCTTCTTCCGACACTATCGTTGAACTCATTTCTTTTCCATTTTGAATGGTTACAGTTACCCTATGAGGTTTTAGTTCACTTACCTCTCCCGTATCTTTGTTTAAAATGAATTCTTTTACGGTTGTATTTCTTGCGAAATCTTTTACAACAATCTTAATGTTTAGTGTCTTATCTGTTAGTTGTTTAATATCATCAAATGATTTGTATTCTTTTCCATTAACATAAATATGTTGTTCTTGAATCTCACCATCGAATCCATTATTTCTTTTATCATTGATGTTAAAGACTACAGATTTTCCATCAGCATATTCGATACTAGTATTTCCTTTTGGATCAATCTTTACTTCTGGTTTGACATTATCATATAAAAATTGATAATGTACTCCAACCGCTTTCGCATTCAAATCGCTATAGCCAGTTTGAAGATAAACATTTCCATCCATATCTGTTACCTTATCTGGGAATCCGTTTGCTTTATAGTCTTTCATCCCCCAGTCCATGATGTCACCGTCTTTAACATTAAGCTTAATGTTAAAATCTCTAGTGTTATCAATGTGTAAATCTCCGTAGATTAAATAATTATCTACAACCGATTCATTAACTCTCAACTCCCAGTTAAAACCACCCTTATCAGAAATCTTACCTCTTAAATAAAATTCTGGATTTCGTACATAAATTTTATTAGTTTTAGATGGATTAAAGTAGTTCTTGTCCATTGAAAGATTTACTGGTTTTGCATCAATAAATAACGTAGAGCCATCTTCTTTTATAGCTTCTACATTGGACTTATCCTCTCCTGTGTACTCTTTACCATCCTTACCAAATAATACAAGTTTAGAAGGATCTGTCACAAGATTTCCATCGTTATCGATTGCCTCCCCTTTATCATTCATTTTAAATGTAAACACTTGATACCTTACAATGTTAAAGCCGTCCAAAGCCGACATTAATACTGATTGAGTACTTCTTCCATCTTCAACATTTCTACTATCAGCATAAATTGTTGTTTCTGATAAAACTCTTAGATTAGGATTGGCCTTTTGGATTTTTGCTATATCTTCCTTGTTATAGACTCCATTCCCTTCTAACATATCCGTTTTTCCAGGATTATAGGTAGTCACTTTTAGTGCATAGCCTTTTCTCAGAATGATGTTATCCTTTAATAGATATTGTTGTTTTTCTGAATCAGAATAGATTTTACCAGATTCCATGTCCGTTAAATTATTTGGTTTATTTTTTGAAAGATCTCCTTCTCCTAATTCTATTACATTCCCATAACTTGATGCATACGGATATTCTGCTTTAGTTTCCTTATTTTTTTCAGGCATTCTAATTTTAGTTTCAGCTTTTATCTGACCATCATCTTTGACAAAAAACCTCATATCTCCTGCAAAAGCTAATCCATCCACAATATCATTAATATTAGCGTATAAATCAAATGTCATCGTTTTTGAATGGGAATCATACTTGGTCGTTTTGATTTCTATCGATTTATAGTTATTTCCATAGTATACCTTGGCATTTTTAGAAACATTACTGATCTTTCCAAGAATTTCAAAGTGTCCATCTTTAGATGGGTTTAGAATGCCATAAATTTTTGATTTGATTTCATCAAGTTTTTCAGTTTCATATTCTAAGGCACTACCATCGTCATAAGCAATGATATTTCCCTTATCATCGTATTTATAATCGTATTCCTCTATTCTCTTACCAGTTTCACTTGTAAAGTCATCAACTTCTCTAAATTTCTTTTTAATGAGTTTCTTTAAATCTTTGCTTTCAAAGTCTCTAATTGTTGAAATTGTTTTATGAATAGTCAAGCTAGATTTTTCTTCGGTAGCCTCTTCATTTTCTTGATGATGTTCTACTTCAGTTGTATCTTTTTTAAGACTATCCTCTTTTCTATTTTCTAAATTTTTAAATTTAGATTCGGAAATCTCGCCAAGCTTTTGGTATTTAGATGAATCTTGATCAGGATCTACTAGATAATAGGAAATCATCCCATTTTTATCAGCATGATCAGCAAATTTAATTCTATGAATCTTTGTGAAATTGCTAGAACCGTCTAATGCAATCACTTCAATGATTTTTCCTCTTAAATCTCCTGCACCTTTAATTTCATAAATGGTATTTCCGTCTTTGTCAAGTTTTCTATTTCGTCCTTGACCCTCACCTGCATAAGTGACTTCAAGATTTTTCTCAACCTCTCCATCTTCATTAACAAGAGCGGCCCCAGCATACCAAACTTCGTTGGCAATCTCGTCAAATTTTTCAGGATGTTCTTTTTGATCTCTCGCAAATAGCGTTTCATTCTTATATTGCTCTTTGACCTTGTGATAAGTATCCTTTGTAATTAACTTAATTTTTCCAGGGTTTGAAAAATCAATTGAAACAATCTTTGGAGGGGTGTTATCAATTTTTACAGGAATATAGGAAACCTGCCATGGGTAATCCTTGGTTAATCTATATTTAAATTTATAGAAATATTGGCCTTCCGCAATCGGTTCAAATTGTCCTCGTATCTTAGTAGCAGGATCTTTTTTGTCATTACTTTCTGGGGCATTTTCTTCTCTACCTCTAGGGTTATAAATGAGTCCATCCCATTTCAAGTCACCCCAAACTTTTAGCTTAGAAGATTTAATGCCCTTTGCATCATTTCTTTTAGAGTTTAAAATTCCTTTAATAAAGTGTTCTCTCGAAATGACTTTTAAGTCTTTTTGATTTTCTCCTTCTTTATTTGTATTTACTATTGAAATCACCCCTTCTTCTGCACTTCTTAATACAAGTGGAGAAGGCGTTAATCCTCTCTCAAGTTGAGCATCTTGAGGATTTCCATTTGAATCTAAAGGATAGATTTTAGCAATATTAGAGCCACTTGATGAAGGTGCGTTGATTCCTTCGTTATTGAAAGCAAATAATTCTGGATTTTGATCTAGGGATGTTGTATTTTTATCTTTTCTATTTTGGATAACTCCTGCTGGATTAAATTTATCTATACCATGTTCTCCACCAATCCCCTTATTTAAGGTACCTGGAATTTTTGGTTTACCATCATCATCATAACCTTCCATTGCTTTTGATTTTGATCCTTCTTCCCAGGCCCATTTATCAAGGATTGGTTCGTGGTTCCAATTCCCAGCAAATCCCATTAGAGGCATCGACAAAGAAGGTTGGAAGTTTCTTTTCTTACCGTTGGAGTTTAGAGCTTCCATTTCTTCCACTGACTCAAAATGAATAAATGATTCTACAAATTTATTTTTGTTTTTAGCTTCTCCAACATTTATAACCGCATTTAAATCAAAGCTGGAATTTGGACCTATAGTGAAAGTATCATGCTCAAATGTGATATTTGCTCCTTTGACTTTTTCTGGGTGAATTTCTGGAACAATTTGCTTCCCGTCCGGAGATTTTTCATCTTTATATGTTTCATCGAGTTTTAGCCTATCAGTTAGAGCATCTGTAGTTACAGTTGATGCAGAAACTTTAAAGGTTAAAGGTCTGTTTGAGGTATTGTGAAGCTTAATTGTAAAGTATTTTTTATCACCTTTTATTTCTTTAAGAGAAATGGAACCATATGAATTTACCAAACCTTTAGAATCTGTATTTTTGAAAGTTGCTACAACTTCATTTCTCAAAGCGTTGGCAACATTAATTAGCCCCGCTCCCTGCTGTCTAGGTGATGCAAAGTATTGACTCTTTTCTTTCCAAGAGGTTGCATCCATCATAGGTCTTGCAGTATTTTGTAGAGCTATTTTTGTAAGACTTGTAAGGTCTATTTTGTCATCTCCCTTAAGATTTTTCAAGACAGGTCTTTCAAGCAATTCCTTTAATTTTGGTCGAATCAAAACAGTAGAAGCTGCTACGATTGGAGTTGCCATACTAGTTCCTGACATATAACCATAAGTGGATTTACCATTGATAACATTTAGAGTGGATTTAATATTTTTACCAGGTGCTGAAACATCCGGTTTTAAAAGCAAGTCTGTTCTTGGCCCCCAAGATGTAGACCCTGCTGGGACTATAATATCTTCTTTATAAAGTTCTTTGTCTGTGTCAGCTGCAAATTTAAAGTCAATTTCTTTTTCATCACCTACATTCGGTTTATTAGA
This sequence comes from Streptococcus oralis, assembly GCA_963527085.1. Lineage (GTDB taxonomy): Bacteria > Bacillota > Bacilli > Lactobacillales > Streptococcaceae > Streptococcus > Streptococcus oralis_CV. Next base: position 12,644 of record CAURRB010000013.1, on the reverse strand, counting down.
ATTATAGCTTTCCATATCAATTGGATAGTATTGTTCTAAGTTATCTTTAAAATCTTCCTTATTATTTCTTTTGACTTCAGTTTTTTTATCAGGGTTAATCATGTTCCATAATTTTACACCATCATCTCCTGAAATTGAAAATACTTGACTAGTAGTCCCTTCATCCGCTTCATATCCCATAGCTGGAAGGTCTGTCCAATTATCTCTATTGTAGTAATTTACAGTATTTACAACCATAATGGCACGTGCGCCTTTATCCGTTGCTCTTTTAAAAGCATCTTTTAAATCCTTGGTATAAATTCTATCCATTACTGCAATTTTGCCCTTAAGATCCAAGCCTATCAAATCTTTGTCTTGACCTTTGCCTATATATACAAATTTTAATTTATTTGGAGTTTTTGACCCATCCTCATTTGTTAGGATTTTATTTTTATCGAAAAAAGCTCCTATATTTCTGTATTTAAAACTTTGTCCTCCAATGTTAACCTTATCAAACTCAATGGTTTGATTTTTAGCAGAAGCGACCGCTATCGCATCTTCATGTGCGGCAGTTCGTGTTACATTTCCAGTATCTGTCATTTTCAGATTATTATTCGCTACTAAATCCCAAGAAGAACTTGAAGCAGAAGTCGCAAAATTACCTGTAGCAACAACCATTGGGATTCCAGCTTTTCTTAATGCTCTAATAGCCTCCCAATATTTCTCGCCTACAAGACCTGTTCCCGTAAAGCCAGATGATACCGAAACAACATCGACATTGTGTTTGATCGAATCTTCAATAGCATGAAACATTGTTTCATCACCCGCGAACCCAGATCCTGCGTCAGAGTACATTTTATAAGAGAAAATTTGTGCATTAGGCGCAATTCCATCTATGCCATTAAAGTTCTTGATATCTTTTTCAGTATCATTTCCAGCAAGAATCCCTGCAATATGCATCCCATGTGGGTCAAAATAATCCCTACCATCATCATATTTCTCTACAGTGATTTTACCACCATTATAATAATTGAACGCATGAGGGATTTTATCACTCAACCAATAATTTTTATCAGTGCCTTTTAAATCTTCTTTTTTAAATTTCATTGAGTCTTTGGCATCATCATCGATCCTCATAGCCTTATGCCTATAATCTGTTCCAGTATCGATATTTGAAATGACCATACCTCTACCATCAAAATTTTTCCCAAATGGAGCATTAATAGACTTTAGGTAATCAATAGCTTCCTCAACTCCAATTTCCTTTCTGGCATGATTCATCATTGGTTGGACTTTTTGTGATCGTTCAACCGACGAAACACCTTCCATTTGTTTAATTTTGTCCAAATTATCTGGAGTTGTTTCAATGGCAGCGCCATTAAAAATCGTATTATAGGTATATAAAACTTTTGTATCCTCAAGATTGGATAGTTCCTTAATTACTTTTTCTCCAGATTCTTTATCTTTAAATTCAGCAATATAGACAAGTGTATCTTCTTTTTTAGGATTTTCTGTATCTTTATTTACAAATGAGTTCGCATCATCTCCTTTGGATTGATTGGAGTCTTCTTTGATACTTGCTCCTTCGTTACTAGTTTTTTTGTCTATCTTAGGCTTTCTACTAACAACTTCTTTTTCCTCAATAACTGTTGTCTTCTTCTCCTCAGTATCCTTTGAAGTTTCTATAACATTATGAATATCTTCAGATTGTTCATTGTTTTCTGTTTCTTTATCTGCTACTACTTTTTCTTTACCAGAAATTTTTAAAGCATCTTCAGAACTAGGTGCATCTGCTACTACTTTTTCTTTATCAGAAATTCTTAAAGCATCTTCAGAACTAGGTGCATCTGCTAAAATTACCTCATTGGGGGCATATGCTGCTAAAATAACTGCAGCAGTAGTTAATGACAATACCGTACTTTTTTTCATTATAATTCCTTCATTTTTTATTTTAAACCCAATAGATAGAAAACTTTAACTTTGCTAGCCTTTGTTATAAAAAGTTTTATGACGTATTATCTAGTGGGATAGAGTAGTACATTTATATATAATTGTTAGCTCTCTGAAAAATAGTATATCAATTAAAAAAATTTAAGTCAAGAAAAATTAACCCAGGTTAATTTTTTTTTTAATCCATGTTAACAAATAGATTAGTCAATAAATATTATAGTTAACTGGGTACAATATAAACTCATTCCTCCCATCAAAAATAGTAGCAATCAACTGGAATAATTACCAAAATCGCAAAAAGGGGTATGGATAGAATTTATGCCTTAATAAACATGCAAAAACAACCGCTATAATTTTCAACGGTTGTTTGTAACATATTTAATGTTTAAATCTCATCCTATTTTATATCTTACGAACCCGCACTTTCGTAAGCGTCCAAGCCCCTGTCCCAGAGTTTTAAAGAAATAACAAAGAAAACAAGGGAAATCAACATCAAACCACCGATGTTAAAGAGCCCGTCTTTGTCCTGCAAGAAATAGCTGGCAGGATAGTAGGCCGTAAAGGCGAAAGGCACGATAAAGCTAATCAACCAACGAAGAAGCGAATTGTAAATGGAAATCGGATACTTGGCAAAATCATTAAACATATAGAAAATATAAATCATGGCACCTGACTGCTTGGTCCAAAAAGCGATGCTGGCAGTCGCGATTTTCAAGGAAGTATAGATCAAGGTCGCAAAAGGAATACAGACTAGAAAAATCAGGAATTTTGGAAGAGTCCAACCAATGCTAGACACTGTGGTCGCTAACAAAATACCACCGACCAATAGTTCGCCCAAGGCATCAATCTGAAAGGTCTCAACGAGGATGTGAAAGAGCGGATTGATAGGACGCGTCAGGTACTTGTCAAACTCTCCCTTTCTCACCAATCGTTGCCCCAGTGCCCAGAGATTGTCAAAAAAGAGATGGTCCAGTCCCTTGGGAATCAAGGAAAATCCATAGATAAAAGCGATTTCTTGAAAAGTCCAACCTTCTAGCGAGGGGATGTGTTGAAAGAGCACATTGAGAAACAAGAGGTTCAAGCCTTGAGTCAGAAAAACTCCTAGCACACCAACCACAAAATCAACCTTGTATTCCATGATTTGCTTGATGTATTGTCTGATAAAAATCAGATGCATGCGTTGATATTTTTTCATACTAACCTCCTTGAATGGTGATAAAGGACTGGACTCGTTTCCAAATCAACTGAGACAAGCCCACCATCACTAAGAGCCAGAAAAACTGCAAAGCGAATGCCTGAAGAATCTGACTGGCATCGTATTTCCCAACAATGATCATAACTGGAGTATAAATTAAAGATGAAAAAGGCAAGAAGGACAGAATATCTGAAACCACCTTGGGAAAGAAAGCCAAGGGAATTAAACTCCCAGACATAAAAGCCACTATGGAAGTCTTGAGTAGATTGGAACCCCATAGATTTTTAAAGACAAAGGCTGAAAATCCAAAGCAGATATTAAAGAAAAAGTTGATTAGGTAGGCTAGGGCTAAGCTAAAGAGATAAAGGACAGTTAAGCCCAGCACTTCTACAATACCTTGCCCAGATAAGATTTTCATCAAGACAATAACACTTAAAAATGGCAATCCAACAGAGATAAAAATCAACCACTTAGATCCAAGCTCTGTGAAGAGATAAGAGGTCGCAAAATGCACTGGTCGCAACAAGCGCATGATAATGGAACCATCCTTGACCTCCTCCCCAATCATGAAGGAAGAATCTGACTTGGTCAACAGATTGGTCACAAAACTCATGATGATGTAGAGGGTGATATCTGCCATACTAAAGCCTTGAATCAAGGACTCTTGCGAGGAATCAAAGACTGCCTTCCAGAGATAAAAGGCCACAAAAGCCCCCATGACATCGCCAATCCGATAGAGAATAAAATTGACTCGATAGGTAATCAACTCCTGAATCCCTGCATTGATAAAGGGTTTATAACGTCTCCACAATTTGACCATCTTAGAGCTCCTTTCGGTAGAAGCGACGGATAATATCCTCAATATCCGTATCCTCCATTTTCAAATCACGGATTTCAAAATCAGACAGGGTTTGCTTGATAATATCAGCCGACTGGTAGCGGGAACTATCAAATTCAATATTAAGGCTATTTCCTTGTCTATCAATGGTCATATCAGGCAAGCCTTCATAGTGAGAAGCGAGATGACTTTGACCTGGCACCAGTTCAAAGGAAAGAGTCTTCATCTTGCCAAAGGTTTCCTTGAGCTGACTCACCGTTCCATCAAAAATCTCCTGCCCCTTGTCAATCATGAAAATCCGATCACAGAGCTGTTCAATATCACTCAAGTCATGAGTGGTCAAGAGGATGGTTGTTTCTTCCTCCTGATTGATCTGGGTAATAGCGCGACGAATGTTATCCTTGACCGAAACGTCCAAACCAATGGTCGGCTCATCTAAAAAGAGAACTTTGGGATTGTGGAGCAAGGAAGCCGCAATATCTGCCCGCATCCGTTGGCCAAGTGAAAGAGTGCGCACGGGGTCTTTGATAAAGTCCTTCAAATCCAAGACCTCATTTAAAAAGTCCATGCGCTTGTGAAAGAGCGAGTCTGGCACATCGTAAATCTCCTTCAAAACCGTGTAGGTCTCTTGCAGAGCCAAATCCCACCATAGCTGGGTACGTTGTCCGAAAACGACTCCAATATCCTTGACATAATCTTGGCGATTATCCTGCGGAATCTTGCCGTTAATCCGACAAAAACCAGATGTCGGTTTCAAAATCCCTGTTAGCATTTTGATGGTTGTCGACTTCCCAGCACCATTTGCCCCGATAAAACCTAAAATCTGCCCCTTGGGAACTTCAAAAGTCAAATCCTTGACCGCTTCAAAGGTCTGTTTTTCAGGATGAATAAAGGAGCGCAAAGCTCCCTTCAAGCCCGGTTCCTTTACTGTCTTCACAAAATTTTTCTGAAGATGTTCCACTTCTATCATTGCCATGTCTATCTCCCTGTCGCAAGGAATAGCAACATTGTATTTTTGGCTACAAATATTCTAAATCCTTGCTTTCTACACCTTCTCAATATTATTACAGAAGGATTTATACCAACCTATTATAGTCCAATAAAAACTAGAATGCAAGCGTTTGCCTCTAGATTATGAAATTAGAGATTTCTCTCTTAAAATCATACTTTTAAACAAAAATTCTGGTTTAGTAGTTTACTTAAAACATCAAAAAAAGCCTGCCCGATGGGCAGGGTTTTTGGTAAGAAAAAGAATTTTTTTAATCGAAAAAATTCACGATTCTACTGTTAATCTTTCAGCATTTAATTATTGTCATCTGTCTAAAATTAAAATGATCTCTAAACCATCAATTACTCTTTAAAAAATCTTCAATCTGAGAAACTATTTCATGACTTTGATAATGATAGAGGTCGTGAGGCGCATCCATATAGACGACTTGAACATTAGACTGGTCGCTTGCAAATCTCTCTGCATAACGTTGCCACTCAGATTGGCTAAAGCTAGTACCTTCACCGTTAGACACCAGTAATAAGGTGGGAATTTTCGGATTGATGCTAGAAGTAACTTTCTTAGCATTTTCCTTTACCGTTTGGGATTCATGAAGCATGGCTTGTGACATCAACTGCTTATAAGCTAGAAGTTTATATTGTTTTCGTTCACTTTCGATCAGAGTTTGATTTTTTATATAAAAGGACTCAGGGAAGTAGCGTAATAAACCAATCTTGCTGCTCCAATATGCCACAGTGAGCAAGGTCTGATTCTCCTTTAAATCTTCATAACTTGATGGCAATGCCCAATCTAAACCAATCAAGGCTTTCACTTCATCAGGATACTTCTCCTGCCAAGCCAAACTCTCTAGACTAGCCATGGAATGAGATAGAATGATAAACGGCCCTGTGATATTTGCTTGCGAAAGAGCTTGGCGAGTCTCAGACAAAACCTCCATCACATCTCTTGAATGATTGCTATCATCACTATAACCATATCCCGCCCTCTCCACGATAACTACCTTATACTGTTTCGATAAGGATTCCGATACTTCTTTAAAATCCAATATAGGAGAAGCAATACCAGCACCTGAGAGAACTACTATGGTTTCAGGACCATCCCCTTCAACGTAAACATTCATTTGGTGTCCATTGACCAGAACTTGTTGTCCCACTGGTGTTAGTGAGGCTTCTTCCTTTTCCAAACTGATACGGTGAAAGATGAATGTAGCGAGTAAAAACAAAAGAAGCAAACTAATGAAGCCAAAACACCATTTTTTCAGTTTTTTCATAGCATTATTGTACAAAAATTAGAATCTTTTAGCAACTTAAGATTGGTTCTTCTACAGTATATTGGCTATATATTCACAAACCAAAAAACCCACCCAATGGGCAGGTTCTGTATGTATTGTTCAGCTAGATTAAGCTTTACCTTCTGAACCGAATACGTCGATACGTTCTTCAACTGATGCTTGGATAGCTTTTACACCGTCAGCCAAGAATTTACGTGGGTCGAAGAGTTTTTTCTTGTCGTATTCTGCTTCGTTTGCTTCGTAGTCACGAGCAAATTTACGAGTTGCGTTAGCGAATGCGATTTGGCATTCAGTGTTAACGTTAACTTTCGCAACACCAAGTTTGATAGCTGCTTGGATTTGGTCATCAGGAATACCTGAACCACCGTGCAATACGATTGGGAAGCCTGGAAGAGCTTCTGTCAATTTCTTCAAGTGGTCAAGGTCAAGACCTTCCCAGTTTGCTGGGTAAGGACCGTGGATGTTACCGATACCAGCTGCCAAGAAGTCGATACCAGTTGCAACCATTGCTTTAGCGTCTTCGATTGGAGCCAATTCACCTTTACCGATGATACCGTCTTCTTCACCACCGATAGTACCAACTTCAGCTTCTACTGAGATACCTTTAGCGTGTGCTTTTTCAACAACGTCTTTAGCCAATTTAAGGTTTTCTTCAACTGGAAGGTGTGAACCGTCAAACATGATTGAAGTGTAACCAACTTCGATACACTCAAGTGCATCTTCGTAGTGACCGTGGTCAAGGTGGATAGCTACTGGTACAGTGATACCCATTGACTCAACAAGGTTAGCGATCAAGTTGCGAGCAACTTTGTAACCACCCATGTATTTAGCAGCACCCATTGAAGTTTGGATCAAAACTGGAGCTTTTTTAGCTTCTGCTGCACGCAAGATAGCTTGAGTCCACTCAAGGTTGTTTGTGTTAAATCCACCAACTGCATAACCGTTGTCACGAGCTGCTTGGACAAATTTTTCTGCTGAAACGATTGCCATTTGTCAGGCCTCCTATATATTTTTTGGGACATCCCATTTACATTGTTCATTTTATCACTTTTTGATAAAAAAAGCTAGTTTTTCCCATACTTTAGATTGAATTTCTTCTCATCCAATCAATGTAACCCCTTTCTTCTCCTTAGTCCAGAGTGACTTTGGGATAACGTATGAAGAAGGTCAATCGATCACCCTGGATCTCAAAATGATAAGGTAATTTCTCATGTTCTAATAAACTTTTGACCACAAAGATCCCCATCCCCGAACCCTTGGCCTTGCGACTAGCATTGTCAGAAAAAGACTGGGCCAATTTTTCTTGTTCCTCAGGACTACAGCTATTCTCGATATAGAGCTCCCCTTCTCTTTCACCAATTCGAACCAAGCTGCCTGGAGTGGAGTGCTTGATAGCATTGCTGATGAGATTCGATAATATCAGTTTCATGACAGATGGGTTTATGTAAGCTTGCTGACGGGTTAGGCTAATGTCCACCTGAAGTTCTCTCTCCTTGGCGAGCAAAGCATAATCATTAACCAGACTTTGCGTCATCTGAAGAAGGTCGACCTCTTCTTTCTCGTCTCGCAATTCCTGAACAGAAGAAAGAGACAGTATCTGGAGAACGTGGTGGCTGAGGTCATCCACAATCCCCAAGGCAACTCCAAGATAGTGGTCTCTATCCTTATAACGGCCGACATTTTCTTTCATATTTTCGATTAGGATTTTCAAGCTAGCTAGTGGAGTTTTCAATTCATGAGAAGCCCCTCGTAGGAACTCAACCTTCATCTTCTCCAGCTGGAGAATAGCTTCATTCTTGTCATGCAAGTCCGCAATGACAGTCAAGAGATGCTGGTAAAGGCTATTGATTTGTTCCTTGAGATCACCTATCTCATCCTTAGAATCCACGCGCAATCGCACTTGGGCATCCAAATCCATCATCCGACGGGTCACCCGCTTGATTTCCAAAATCGGGGCAACAATGGTACGAGCATAGATGTAGGCCACCAAGAGGGAAATCAGAAAGGATGCTAGCAAGGTATAAGGAAGAAATTGGAGACTGATCTGCTCTGCTTCCTTTTGCAAGTCCATGGACGCTAAAAACTGGAGAGTCATGGTGCTACCATCTTGCGTTTTCACCTCACGCTCCTCGATAAAGAGGGAAGTGGTCTGGCGGTCCGTATCCAGAGGAAGGTTGTCCTTGACTTCTAACTTGTCCTCGGTCATCTCTCCCTTGACAGCCCCTTTGATATCACTGCTCTGGGAATACAAGTCCAACACTTGCTCGATGCTTTGCCTATCTTTTCCGTCTAGGGATTGGGCAATAGCAGTCGCTTTCTGACCAATGGTTTCCTGACGATGGCTCAGATAAGTTGAGGGAAAGAGAAAATAAATGGCTAAATGAAGACAAATAACCAGAACACTAAAAATCGAGAAGGTATAGATAAATATCTTTGTAAATAAACCTGTTCGTTTCATTTTCGCTCCAATTTATAACCAACATTGCGCACTGTGAGGATACAATCCAAGTCTAGCTTTTTCCGCAGTTCCTTGATGTAAACATCAATGACACGGTCAAAGGGAACCTCATCTGTCACCTTCCAGACGGCATCAATAATCTGAGAGCGGGTCAAGACTCGTCCTTCATTTTTTACCAGATAGTCCAAAATTTCCAACTCTTTGGCATTAATGGCCACTTCTTGACCTGCGAGGCTTGCACTGTAACTCTCAAAGTCCACCTTGGTGTCCTTATAGGAGAAGACTCGTCCTGTATCGTAGTAGCGCTTGAAAATCGCGTCTACCCTCACTTTTAAGAGGGAGAGGGAGAAGGGTTTTTCCAGATAGCCGTCTGCTAGAGAAGCAAAAGCACTCATCTTGTATTCTTCATCCTGAAAGGCTGTCAGCATCAAAACAGGAACCTGACTGGTCTTACGAATCTCCGCTAGGACTTCTAAACCATTGAGCTTGGGCATCTGGATATCCAGTAAAACTAGTGCTACTTCATAGCTGGAAAATTGTTCTAGGGCTTCCTCGCCGTCCGCAGCCTGAATGGTCTCATAACCACAATCTGTCAAATAGTCACTGATTCCCTCACGAATCATCTCTTCATCTTCTACAATTAAAATTTTCATAGAAAAACCTTTCACATTTCTTTAATTTTCTTTTAAATCATCCCTGTTTCATCCTGAAAGGAAAGGCTTTAGGGAGATGAAATACATAAAAATGCTACCTATATTATACCCCATTTAGGGGAGAATAGGTAGCAAGTTTTTTATTCGCTATCGAGCAAGAGTTCTTTTGGTTGTTTTCTGAGGAGATTGCTTGAAGCAAGCGCCATAACGAGAACCACTAGAACCAAGGCAAGGACAAAGACGATGATAAAGTCTGATGTCTGAATGGAAATGTCTAGGCTCGACAAGGTCTTGCTAAAGCCATCTACTTCTGCACCACCACCAAGGTTAGAGGCTTGAGCTGCCTTGCTGGCTTGCTTGGCAACACCTGAAGTGACATTGGCAAGAACAGTATTTCCGATTGCACGAGCTGTGTAGTTGGCTAGGAAGTAAGCAGAAACGAGAGCAGGGATGGCAATCAAGATGGATTCAGTGATGAATTGACCCAAGATACTTGCCTGCTTGAGACCGATAGAGAGGAGAATTCCCACTTCCTTGCGACGGGCATTGATCCAAAGACTGAGCAAGAGGGCAAGGAGAAGAACTGAGAAGCTCAAGCTACCCCAGAAGAGGAGGTTGGCCATCTTGTACATACCAGAGATGGATTGCTCTAGAGCTGGGTAGTTAGAGGAGCTCTTCACAAGTGTGTAGCTCTTCCAGTTGATACCGCTGATACCATTCAACTCTTTCATGACGTCATCCAAGTTCTTGTCCGCTGTTACAAAGAAGGTTGCGTCCCCATAAATAGCTGTGTCTTCTGTGTATCCATAAAGTTTTGCAGCAGTGTGAATGTCTGTGATAGCTGTGTTTTCATAGAGTTCTTGTGAGTAGGTTACTGCTGACTTATTGTGACCATCAAAGAGTCCCTTGATTGTCACTTCGACTGTTTCCTTGGCTCCTTTTTCATTGTCTGCATCGTAGATATTGGAGTCTAGTTTGACCTTATCTCCGACTTTCCAACCGTGTTTAGCTGCCAAGTCCTTGTGCATGAGGATCTTGTCTTTGTCGTCGTTGGTTAGGTGCTCACCTTCAACCAGCTTATATGAGCCAGAGACAAACTTATCTTCTTTAGAGGAGTCATTGACACCTGTAATCATCAAACTACTTCCAAAACGCTTGGCACGGTCAGCAGTGAGATTTTTCTTGGTTTCTGGTGTTTCGATGAGGTCATATCCAGTCAAATCTCCGATAGCATTGATCCGTTTAACATAAGACTCGATGGCCTTATTTTCGGTGATTTTTTTGATATCCTCACCCTTGATATTCCCAGAACCACGTGGCGTTCCTTGGTTGACGCGACGATTGATTTGCATGGAGAAACTATTGGTGATATTTTTAAAGGTCTCCTGAGAAGCCTTGGCAGTAGCTCCCTTGATCGACAAGCCGACCAAACTCAAGCTCGCCATGAGGAGAATAATCAGGAAGATAACAATCGATTTGAAAAACTTCCTTGTAACATAGGCAAATGCGTTGTGTAACATAGGTTCCCTTTCTAGATTTTGTTCTATTTCAATGTCTTATAACTTATATAAATTATTTTTTCTATTTCCCTTAGATTGTGCGGACGGGAGCAACTTCCTGTAGGAATTTCATCCCTAATTTTTGAGCCATATGTCTCAAAAATTCCGGCCTAGATAATAACTTTGTTATTATCTAGGCTATCACTACTGCGGGAAATAGTTGTTAAAGACTCACTTTGTTTATTATTACTTTACACGTACTGGTTACCAACTAATACTATTTTAAAGTTTAATAACTAGATTCTATATTTCAGTCAGTTTCTTATCCTTCAATTCAAGTGTAATATCTGACGCTTGTGCCACTTCTTTACTGTGGGTGACGACGATCACACATTTACCTGTTTTCTCAGCAAGTGACTTGAGCAGTTCGATAATATCTCCAGCAGTTTTAGGGTCCAGATTTCCTGTTGGCTCATCAGCTAGAATAACTGGAGCTTCTGAGACTAAACTGCGAGCGATGGCTACACGTTGCTGTTGACCACCTGATAACTGGAGAACGTTCCGCTTGATCTGACTTTCATCCAAACCAAGCTCAAGAAGTGTATCCTTGCTTGCCTTTTTGTTGACCAAGCGGATATTTTCCAGTGGAGAAAGATAATCTATCAAGTTATAATTTTGAAAGACCAGGGAAATATGGTGCATGCGATGGTATGAATACCCCTTGTTCCGAATGTCCTCTCCTTGGAAAAGGATAGAACCTTCAACAGGACTATCTAGACCAGCCAGTAGGGACAAGAGAGTGGATTTTCCTGCTCCTGACTCACCAATAATACTGTAAAATTTCCCGGGTTCAAAATTATACTTGATCTGATATAGGACTGCTTCAGCAGTGTTCTTATAACGGTAGGTAACATCTTGCAATTGTAATAAAGTCATGATTTCTCCTTCTTAACTAATAGATGATAAAATTTCTTTCGGCGATTTTCTAAATAGAAATACGAAACAAAGGGCTACAGACAAGCAACCAATCAGGAGCAGAAAGACATAGGATTCTGCAAAGGATAGGAGACTGGTTGATAGACCACTTGCTTTGGCCAGCGTGTCCTGTAAGGTTGCCTGATCTCCACTGGCTAGTACAGTTTGGAGTAGATAGGATGTGATGGCATTTCCAGCGATAAAGGATGGAAGCAAAGCTCCAAGTGATACCAAAACTACCTCTAAACAGAACTGGAGGAAGATCGAACTCTTGCCTTTTCCAAGTGCCAGAAGAATCCCCACTTCGTAGACCCTTTCTCTCAACCAGAGAGACAAGACTAAAATTAAGGCCCCTGCTCCTGCTATCAACATCCCATAAAGGAAGATGGTGAGGAAGGTTTGGAAGGTTGCCACTGAGTCTTTGATTTGTTCAAAGGCCTTGTTTTCCTTCTCGACTTGGTAGCCTTGACTTTCTAAAGCCAAGTTTTCTACCTGCTTCATGAGTCCTTCCATTTCCTTAGGATTTTCTACATAGAAGCGCGCTGCACTGACTTGCGGTTCACTATTTCCCAGAAGCGTTTGGCTGCTTTCATAGTCTGTAAAGACCTGGTTTTCACTGAAATCGGAAGACAAGCCTGTGAACTTTTCTTGTTTTTTACCAGAAAAGATGCCGACAATTTCAAACTCTACTGTTTGCCCTTTTCCAGCTTCGGATTGACCAGCATCCAAGCGAATCTTGTCGTGAAGCGAAAGACCGTTCTTCTTGGCCAACTCTTCGTGGATAAGGATTTTCTTGG